>NZ_JBAQRT010000171.1:0-26166 GCF_049306435.1 Zavarzinia sp. | reverse complement strand
GAGCGGGCCCATGGCGGCAGCGGCATCCTGATCGGCGGCGTGCCGGGTGTCGCCCCGGCCCGGGTGATCGTGGTCGGCGGCGGCGTCGTCGGCGAGAATGCGATCGAGATCGCCGTGGGCATGGGCGCGGATGTGACGGTGATCGACCGCTCCCTGCCCGCGCTCGACCGACTGGCCAAGCGCTTCGGCCCGGCGCTCACCACCCGCTATTCGACCAAGGCGACCTTCGATGCCCTGATCCCGGTGGCGGATCTCGTCATCGGCGCGGTGCTGGTGCCGGGCGCCGCCGCGCCTCGGCTGGTGACGGCGGCCCACGTGAAGGCGATGCGGCCGGGCTCCGTTCTCGTCGATGTCGCGATCGACCAGGGCGGCTGTTTCGAGACCAGCCACGCGACAACCCACGAGAAGCCGACCTATGTCGTCGACGGCGTCGTTCACTATTGCGTCGCCAACATGCCGGGGGCGGTTCCCCGCACCTCGACCTATGCCCTGAACAACGCGACGCTGCCCTTCGGCCTCGCCCTCGCGGACAAGGGCTGGAAGGCGGCGCTGGCGGAGAATTCGCATCTGAAGGCGGGGCTGAATGTCTGCGCCGGGCGCATTACCCATGCAACCGTCGCCCGCGACCTGGGTTATGATTTCACCGACCCGGAGACATTCCTCCACGGATGAACAGCGGCGGAGAGGGCGATGCGTTACGGTCCGGCCATCCTGATCCTGCTTCTCGCCCCCCTCCTTCGCCACCCTGCCCTGGCCGCGGATTTCCCCGACAAGGGCAACCCCGCGACGGCCACCAGCCGCAGCCTGACGACGGCGGACGGCAGGCGTGACTATCTGGTGCAGCCCCTGGCGAGCCCGGGGCGCCATCCGGTCGTCGTGCTTCTCCACGGCGGCACGCAGGATGCGCGGCGGATCTGGAAACAGACCAGCCTCGCCACCCTCGGCAAGGCGGAGGGCTTCATCCTCGTCGCCCCCGACGGTATCGACGGTCATTGGAACGACGGCCGCGGCTCGACCATCGCCGGCGATGCCCCTTCGACCGCCGACGATATCGGCTTCATCAAGGCGGTGATCGCCGATGTCATCGCCCGCGACGGCGGCGACGCCGCCCATGTCTATCTGGCCGGGGTTTCCAACGGCGGCTTCATGGCCATGCATTTCGCCTGCGACGCGGCCGAGGTGCTGGCGGCGGGCGCCAACCTCATCTCGAACCTGCCGACGGAAGAAGCGAAGACCTGCCGCCCGCGAAAACCCCTGCCCTGGCTGTCCCTGAACGGGACCAGCGACGCGATCATCCCCTTCGAGGGCCAGCCGGCGGGCACGAAGAAGCGCGGCGAATTGCAGCCCGAACTACTATCGGCCGACGCGACTTTCGCCTTCTTCGCCGACAAGGCCGGCTGCGCCCCGGCGGTGACCACGCAGCGACTGCCGGATATCGACAGGAAGGACGGCTCCTGGCCCGAATTGCGCGAGCGGGCGGGCTGCGCCGGCGGCATGGAATCCCTGCAGTATGTGATGCATGACAGCGGCCACATCACCCCGGGCCTGAAGGTCGGGCCCGTGATCGCCCGCTTCCTCGGCGGCACCAACATGGATGTCGACACGGGGACGCTGCTGTGGAACTTCTTCAGGACGGTGCGCTAGTCCTGCCCGCAGGAACATTGCCCGTCACCCGGTGTTCAGCGAACACCCATCGAGCGGAGAACAGAATGCCCAGAAATCTCCTGATCGCCATCATCATCGTGCTGCTCGGCGTCGGCGGCTTCTTTGCCTATCAGGCTTATCAGAAGGACCAGAACACGCTGTCGATCGAAGTCGGCCCGAACGGCGTGAAGATCGATCCGCCCGCCCAATAAGCCGGGCCGGCCATCAGAGCTTGTCGAGATACCAGGCGTGGTCGAGGGGATTGACCTCGGCCTCGTAACGCTCGAATTCGGCGCGGCGCAGGCGGCCATAATGCTGGTGATAGGCTTCGCCCAGGCAGCGCGGCAGGATCAGCCCGTCGTCATAGGCATCGAGCGCGTTCGACCAGTGGCGCGGCAGGCTGGGCGCGACCAGATCATATGAATTGCCCTCGACCGGGGGGCCGGGATCGATCTGGTTCGCGAGGCCCCAATGCATGGCGCCCAGGATCGCCGCGACGGCGAGATAGGGATTGGCATCGGCGCCGCAGACCCGGTGCTCGATCCGCCGGGCCTTGCCGTCGCCGCCCGGCACCCGCAGCGACACCGTGCGGTTCTCGAAGCCCCAGCACGGCGCGACCGGTGCGTAGGAACCCAGCTGAAAACGGCGGAAGGAATTGGCGTTGGGGGCGAAGACCGCCATCGATTCCGGCATCGCCGCCATCAACCCGCCGATCGCGTGGCGCAGTCGCTCCTCCGCCCCCGGATGGCCGGGGCTGAAGGTGTTGCGCCCCTTCTCGTCGACGAGGCTGACATGGACATGGAGCCCTGAGCCCGAGATGCCGCCATAGGGCTTGGCCATGAAGGTCGCGTCGATGCCGTGACGCCGGGCGACCGCGCGCACCGTGCGCTTGAACAGGATGGCATGGTCGCAGGCGACGGCGGCATCGGCGACATGATGCAGATTGATCTCGAACTGGCCCGGGGCATATTCCGACAGGGCGCCGGTGACCGGCACGCCCTGCGCCTCCATCGCCGCTGAAATATCCGACAATACCGTGCGATGGGCGTCCATCTCGTCGAGGGACAGCACCTGGGTCGACCAGTCGCGCCGCCCGGTATAGGGCGAGGGCACCGGCTGCGGCGCCCCCAGCAGGGTGCGGTCACGGTCGATCAGATAGAATTCGAGCTCGCAGGCGACGACCGGATTGAGGCCGAGGGTGCGGAACTTCTCGAGCACGCCGCACAGCACCTGACGCGGATCGGCGAAGAAGGGCGCGCCCTCCTCGTCGAGGAGAGTCAGCACCATCTGGGCGGCATCGGGGCCGACCCAGGGCATGGGCAGGATGCGGCCATCGACCGGCACGGCGATCTGGTCGCGATCGCCGGTATCCATGCCAAGGCCCGCTTCCTCGACATTGTCGCCGTGGATGTCGAGTCCGAAGATCGAGCCGACGAGCTTCAGTCCGTGGTCGATGACATCGATCGCCTCGGCCCGTGTCGCCCGCTTGCCCCGGCAAACGCCATTGGTGTCGGCGATGACGAGATCGACATGGCGAACCTCGGGATGGGCATCGAGATACTGGCGCGCCGCGACCACGGGATCGTGATGTTCGTCGGCGGGATCGGGTGGCGGATAGAAATCGGCGGGAGAGACCTGACCGGAGGAAGCTTCGGCCAGGCGGCGCATGGCTTCGGGTCGGGGGATCTGGCGGCCGCTGGTGTAGCGGCTCATGGCGGCGACGGAAACACCCGCGCGGCGGGCGAATTCGGTCAGGGTGAGGTGCTCTCGGGCGAGGTAATCGATGATTTTCACGATGCCCCGAGCCTAACCCGCCGCCCCGGGGGCTGGCAAGCGAGGCCAGTTTGCAACGTATCCTGTGTCACAGGTGCCGGCGCGTCTCGTCCGAAAGCGGGCCGCGCAGCAGGCCTTCGAGGCCATCGATCAGGGTCCGCCGGGCCAACTCGGCGGTCCAGCCTTCCGGCCACAGGGCGGGGCTGGCGAGGGCGGCCGAACGGGAGGCGATGAAGGCGAAAGCCTGGAGCATGGCCAGCCGGATGCGCTGGGCGACGATGATGTCCGGCAGGGCCGGCATCATCCGCCGCAGATGGGCGATGCAGCGCCGCGTCGCGGTATCGAGATCGATATGGATCGCCTCGAACAGCATTTCGCTGTGGCTGGCGATCACCCGATCGATGAAGCGGCGACCATCGGCGGGCACGCCATCCGCCGCCTCGTCCGACAGATCGATCAGGATATCCAGCACCTCGCCCATGTGGCGGGGCCCGCCCGCCGCCTCCATCGCATCGACCCGGCGGTTGCGGCCGACCTCGAGGATGGCGGCGATATCGGTGATCAGTTCCGCGATCAGCGCTTCCTTGGAGCGGAAGTAATAATTGACCGATCCCGCGTTCTTCTGGCCGGCCTCGCGCGTGATGTCGCGGATCGAGACTGCGTCGAGACCACGGTCGGCAAACAGGCGGCGGGCCGCCTGTTTGATCCTTTCGCGAGTGTCCTCGCCACGAGTGGAGCGTTCGTCGAGCATTCGCGCAGATTAGGCGATCTCGAAACGGATCGGCAGCACTTTCGGGCCGTTGACGAAGCTGGATTGCGAGACCTTCGCCTCCCCCGCCAGTTCGACCGACTTGAGGCGCGGCAGCAATTCCTCGAACAGGATGCGCATTTCCATCTTGGCCAGATGCTGGCCGAGGCACAGATGGGCGCCATAGCCGAAGGCGAGATGCTTGTTGGGCTTGCGATCGACGCGGAAGCTGAAGGGGTCCTCGAACACCTCCTCGTCCCGGTTGCCCGAGGCGTAGCACAGCATCAGCCAGTCGCCCCTGGCAATCCGGCGGCCGGCCAGTTCGGTATCTTCCGTCGCCGAGCGCATGAAGGTCTTCACCGGCGTCGTCCAGCGGATCGCCTCGTCGACGAGGCCGGGGATCAGGGACGGATCGCGTTTCACCAGATTGAACTGGTCCGGGTTCTCGGCCAGGGCCCACATGGCGCCCGCGGTCGAGGACGAGGTGGTGTCGTGCCCGGCGGTGGCGACGATGATGTAATAGCTCATCGCCTCGAAATCCGAGATCGGCGCGCCGTCGATGGTCGCATTGGCGAGGATGGTCGCGAGATCGTCGCGCGGGTTGCGGCGCCGGTCCTCGGAGATCACGCTGAAGTAGGATTGGAAGTCGTCGACCGTTGCCTTCATCATCAGGGCGATCTGCTCGGTGTCCATCATGGTGATCATCATGCGAGCCTGATCGGGGTCCTGCGCCCCGAACAATTCCTGCGTCAGGCGCAACATGCGCGGCTCGTCCTCGGGCGGGACGCCCAGGATATCCATGACCACATGCAAGGGGTAGCCGAGCGCGAGATCGGCGACGAATTCAGCCGTGCCGCCCTTCTCGAGGAAGCGATCGACCGCGCCTTTCGCGATCTCGCGCACCCGCCCTTCCACCTTCTTCAGGTTCTGCGGCATGAACCAGCTCTGGGTCAGGGCGCGGTATTTGGGATGGTCCGGCGCGTCCATCTGCACCAGCGAGCGGACGAGATGGGGGCTGCCCCCGGTCAGCTTGCGGACGAAGGCATCGCCTTGCCGGTCGACGATGGTGGTCGGCCGATCCGCCGAATGGAACAGGCTGTTCTGCCGGCTGACCTCCAGGATGTCGGCGTGTTTCGTCACCACCCAGAAGGGGTCGAAGCCTTCGGGCTCGGCGATGGCCAGGGGCATGTTGGCCCGCAGCCAGGCATAAGTCTCATGCAGCTTCGCCGTATCGCCGAACACCACCGGATCGACGATCGCATTGGCGATCGCCTGCGGAATCCTCTCCATGACGCGTTTCCCTGTTTCTTGCCGGACGGTGATCCCGCCCTTGCGTTATTAGTACGATGTTTTAATATGCCATAAAACAGGTCGGCACAAGTCCGATCGGAGAAGGAAAAGCCGGCCCGACCGGTGGGGAGGACATCATGGACAAGGGCATCGGCCACCCGGTCGCCGAGGGCGTGGCGCGCCTTGCCGCCACCCTGGTGCCAGGGGGCGGAACCGTGACCGCCTGCCGGCGCCTGTCGGGCGGGGCCAGCCAGGAAACCTGGGCCTTCACCGTCGCGGGAGTGGCCGGGGCGGAAGATTTCATCCTGCGCCGCGCGCCCGAGGGCAATTGGCTGCCCGGCCTCGCCATCGCCCTGGAGACCGAGGCGGAATTGATGAGCCGGGCCGGCGCCTCCGGCGTCCCCTCCCCCGGCGTCCGCCATGTCCTTACCCCCGGCGATGGACTGGGCCGGGGCTTCGTCATGGGCTTCGTCGCGGGCGAGACCCTGGGCCAGCGCATCGTCAGGGAACCCGCCTTCGCCGATATCCGGCCCCGCCTCGCCGGTCAATGCGGCGCCATCCTGGCCCGTATTCATGACGTGCCGGCCGGCGACATCGCCGACCTTCGCCGGCTGGATGCCCGAAGCCAGGTCGATGAACTCGCCCGCATGTACCGCGCGGGCGAGCAGGTCCGGCCGGTGTTCGACCTGGCCTTTCGCTGGCTGGGCGGGCATCTGCCGGCGCCGGTGCCGCCCGTCCTCGTCCATGGCGATTTCCGTAACGGCAATCTGATCTTCGGTCCCGAGGGCATCCGCGCCGTCCTCGACTGGGAACTGGCCCATCTCGGCGATCCGATGGAAGACCTCGGCTGGATCTGCGTCGCTTCCTGGCGCTTCGGCGCGATCGATCTGCCGGTCGGCGGTTTCGGCCGGCGCGAGGACCTGTTCGCCGCCTATGAAGCCGCCAGCGGGCGCCCGGTCGATGCCGGCGCCGTCCGCTTCTGGGAAGTGCTGGGGACCTTACGCTGGGGCCTGATCTGCAACGAAAGCGGCACGCGCTTCGCCGCCGGCCTCGATCGTTCGGTCGAGCGGGCGATCATCGGCCGCAGGGCTTCGGAAACCGAAATCGACCTCCTTCACCTCCTGACCGGACGGGACGACTGACATGCAGGACCTGCCCTCGGCGCCCGACATTCTCGGTGCCGTCACCGACTTCCTGAAGGCCGATGTCCTGCCGGCCCTGTCCGGCCGCCTCGCCTTCGACCTGCGGGTCTCGATCAATGCCCTCGAACTCGTCGGGCGGGAACTCCGCCTCGGCCCCGCCTCGGCCGCGGCCGAGACCGCCCGCCTGTCCGCCCTGCTCGGCCGCGACGGGACATTGGCCGAGCTGAACGCCGCCCTCGCCGAGCGGATCGCCGACGGCAGCCTCGATCAATCCAGCCCCGGCCTTGCCCAGCATCTGATCGCGACGACGGCCGAAAAACTCGCCGTCGACCAGCCGAAATACGCCCGCTTCCGCCGCCTGACCGAGGAAGGCCTCTGACATGGATTTCAACCTGCCGCCGGCGCTGACCGACTATCTCGCCGCCCTCGACCGTTTCATCGCGGACGACCTCGCCCCGCTGGAGGCGGTGGACGACAATATCCGCTTCTTCGATCATCGCCGCGAATGGGCCAGGACCGACTGGGAGGCCGGCGGCCTGCCCCGGAAGGATTGGGAGGACCTGCTCGCCACCGTCCGCCGCAAGGCCGATGCCGCCGGCTTCCTGCGTTTCGCCCTGCCCCGGGAATACGGCGGGCAGGATGGCTCCAACCTGTGGATGGCGGTGATTCGCGAACATCTGGCGGCCAGGGGCCTCGGCCTTCACTGCGACCTGCAGAACGAACATTCGATCATCGCCAACAATCCCTTCGTCCTGATGTTTCGCGATTTCGGCACCACGGCGCAGCAGGCGGAATTCATCCCCGGCATGCTGGCCGAGACGAGGCGCCTCGCCTTCGGCCTGACCGAGCCCGAGCACGGCTCGGACGCGACCCACATGGAGACCGTCGCGGTGCCCGAGGTCAGGGGGGGCCGCCAAGGCTGGCGCATCGACGGCGAGAAGATGTGGACGACCGGCATGCATGTCGCCACCCATTGCCTGACCTTCGCGCGCACCGCCGGCAAGGCGGGCGATGCCGCCGGCATCACCGCCTTCCTCGTCCCCGCCGATGCGCCCGGCCTGAAGATCGAGGAATATCTCTGGACCTTCAACATGCCGACCGATCACCCGAGGGTGAGTTTCCGCGACGTTTTCGTCGGCGATGACGCTGTCTTCGGCCAGCCCGGCGCCGGCCTCGCCCTCGCCCAGCATTTCGTCCACGAGAACCGCATCCGCCAGGCCGCCTCCAGCCTCGGCGCCGCGACCTATTGCATCGAGGAAGCGGTGCGTTACGCCCGCCACCGCAAACCCTTCGGCGAGGAGCTGGCGCGCAATCAGGGCATCCAGTTCCCGCTGGTCGAACTCGCGACCCAGGCCGAGATGCTGCGCCTGCTCATCCGCAAGACGGCCTGGGAGATGGACCAGATGAGCAAGCCGGAAGTCGAGAAACGTCTCTCTGACAAGGTTTCAATGTGCAATTACTGGGCAAATCGCCTGGTTTGCGAGGCCGCGGACCGCGCGATGCAGATTCACGGCGGAATAGGCTATTCCCGTCACAAGCCCTTCGAGCATATATATCGCCACCATCGTCGCTATCGCATCACCGAGGGCGCGGAAGAAATTCAGATGCGAAAAGTGGCGGCCTATCTTTTCGGTTATGTCGGTCCTCGGCGGAAAGTGTTCGAACACTGAACCATCCGTCGCAAGAATGAGGGGAGTACAGAGGTGGCAGAACAGTCGCTTTCGCCGGAGACGAGGATCGTCGTGCTCGGTGCCGGTCACGCGGGGGGCTCGATCGCGGGTTTCCTGCGCCAGTTCGGTTATCCGGGCATCATCACGCTCGTCGGCGATGAACCCATCGCGCCCTATCACCGCCCGCCCCTGTCCAAGGCCTGGCTGAAGGGCGAGGCCGATGCCGCCAGCCTGGCGCTCCGTCCCGCCAGTTTCTACGAGGAACAGAAGGTCGAGCTTCTCCTGTCGCGAAGCGCGACCGCGATCGACCGGACGGCGAAAACCGTCACCCTGTCGGACGGCACCGCCCTGCCCTACGACATCCTGGTGATCGCGACGGGCGCCCGCGCCCGCCGCCTGCCCATTCCCGGCGCCGATCTCGCGGGCGTTCTCGAGCTGCGCAACGCCGAGGATGCCGAGAAGCTGAAACAGGCGATCGGCCCGGGCAAGCGCCTCGCCGTGGTCGGCGGCGGCTATGTCGGCCTCGAAGTCGCGGCTTCCGCCCGCGCCCTCGGCGCCGATGCCGTGGTGATCGAGCGCGAGGCACGCGTCCTCGCCCGGGTCGCCTGCGCGGAGCTTTCCAACTTCTTCCAGACCTATCACGGCGGCAAGGGCGTCAGCTTCGAGCTGAACGCCGGGGTCGAGGGGTTTGTCGGCACCGACGGCCATATCTCGGGCGTTCGCCTGTCGGATGGCCGGGTCATCGCCTGCGACGCCGCCGTCGTCGGCATCGGCGCCATTCCCAATGACGAGATCGCCGGGGCGGCCGGTCTCGCCCTCGATGCCGGCATCCTGGTCGATGCCGACGCACGGACCAGCGATCCGTCGATCTTCGCCATCGGCGACGTGACCCGCCGTCCCCTCAGCCACTATCAGCGCCTGCACCGGCTGGAGAGCGTGCCCAACGCCCTCGAACAGGCCAAGCAGGCGGCGAGCGCGATCATGGGCCGGCCGCGCCCGGCACCGGAAGTGCCTTGGTTCTGGTCCGACCAATATGACCTGAAGCTGCAGATCGCCGGCATTCCCTTCGATGCCGACCGGATCATCGTCCGGGGCGACCGGGAGGCGGCGAAATTCGCCGTGTTCCACCTGAAGGGCGACCGGATCGTCGCGGTCGAGGCGGTGAATGCGCCGCCGGAATTCATGGCGGGCAAAATGTTCATCGGTAATGCCAAGCCGATCGATATCGATAAACTGGGCAACGACAGCGTTTCAATGAAGGAGGTCGCCGCCTGAGCGGCGCGACAGGATCAGCACGATGGCGAAGATTACCTATATCGAGCACAACGGCACGCCGCATGAGGTCGAGGTCAAGGCCGGACTTTCCGTGATGGAAGGCGCCGTTAAGAATAATATTCCCGGCATCGACGGCGATTGCGGCGGCGCCTGCGCCTGCGCAACCTGCCACGTCTATGTCGACGACGCCTGGCGCGACAAGGTCGGCACGCCCGAGGACCTCGAGAAGTCGATGCTCGAATTCGCCGAGAACGTCGAGGAAAGCTCGCGCCTGTCGTGCCAGATCGTGGTCAGCGACGCGCTCGACGGTCTCGTCGTGCGGATGCCCGAAAGCCAGCACTGAACAATGCCACGTCGTCCCGGCGAAGGCCGGGACCTCGCGACACGAAAGCACCGCGCCTCCCCCTCTCCGATGACAGTGGAGAGGCGCGGCCCTTTCGTCAGCGCGGCGACATGCGGATGGCGCCGTCGAGGCGGACATCCTCGCCGTTGAAGTAACCGCAGGTGATCATGGTCAGCGCCAGCTGGGCATATTCGGCGGGCATGCCCAAACGCTTCGGAAACGGCACCGAAGCGGCCAGCGCCGCCTTCACGTTCTCGGGCGCGGCCGCCAGCAGCGGCGTGTTGAAGATGCCGGGCAGGATCGTGTTCACGCGGATGCCCTCGCCCATCAGGTCGCGGGCGATCGGCAGGGTCATGCCGACGACGCCGCCCTTGGACGCCGAATAGGCCGCCTGACCCATCTGGCCATCCTCGGCCGCGACCGAGGCGGTGTTGACGATGGCACCGCGTTCGCCGTCTTCCAGCGGATCGAGGGTCAACATCCCCGCCGCCGACTTGGCGATGCAGCGGAAGGTGCCGACCAGATTGATCTGGATGATCTTGTCGAAACTGTCGAGCGGGAAGTGCTTCACCTCGCCGCTGGCCTTGTCGCGGCTCGCGGTCTTGATCGCATTGCCGGTGCCGGCGCAATTGACCAGAATGCGTTCCTGACCATGGGCGGCGCGGGCCTTGGCGAAGCCGGCGTCGACATCGGCGTCCGAGGTTACATTCACCTTGCAGAAGGTGCCGCCGATCTCGGCCGCGACCTGTTCGCCCCTGGCCTCGTTCATGTCGAAGATGGCGACCTTCACACCCTGCGCGGCCAAGGCCCGCGCCGTGGCTTCGCCAAGGCCCGAGGCCCCGCCGGTGACCACGGCGGCGATCGTGTTGTCCAGTTTCATCTGCGCTCTCCCCGTTGTTTCCTCTGATTTATATAAGTAGACGGGCGGAGCACTGGAGGAGCAGGTCTCCGCCCGTCACTTGTCCGGGTCACAGTCTTCCGCGCATCCGCGCCCGGGCAAGCTCGTTACCGATCACATGCGCTCGATGATGGTCGCCGGGGCCATGCCGCCCGCGGCGCAGAGCGTGGCGAGGCCGACGTTCACGTCCCGCCGCTCCATCTCGTCGAGCAGCGTGCCGAGGATGATGGCGCCGGTCGCGCCGATCGGATGGCCGAGCGCCATGGCGCCGCCATTCACATTGACGATGCTGGCATCGACATCCATCTCGCGCATGAATTTCAGCGGCACGACGGCGAAGGCTTCGTTGATCTCGACCAGATCGACATCCTTCATGGTCATGCCAGCGAGCTTCAGCGCCTTGCGGGCCGCGGGCGCCGGGGCGTTCAGCATCAATTCGGGGCTGTCGCCCGCGGTCGCCATGGCCCGGATGCGGGCGCGCGGCTTCAGGCCGTGAGCCTTCGCGTATTCGGGCGAGGCGAGGATGACCGCGCCCGCGCCATCGACGACGCCGGACGAATTGCCGGCATGGTGGATATGCTCGATCTTCACATCCGGGTAACGCTTCTCGACCAGCGCCTTGTAACTCGTGCCTTCCTCGTCGAGCGGATAGGCATACATGGCGGCGAAAGCGGCCTTCAACTGGCCGAGGCCTTCCAGCGTGGTGCCGGGGCGGGGGAATTCATCCTTGTCGAGGGCAAGGCTGCCATCGTCATGATAGACGGGAACCAATGCCCGGTCGAAATGCCCGTTGCGGATCGCGTGATCGGCCCGGCGCTGGCTTTCCAGCGCCAGCTGGTCGACATCGTCGCGGCTGATGCCTTCGAGCGTCGCGATCAGATCGGCGCAGATGCCCTGATGGGGCTGGGGATGAATATCGCGCAGGTGCAGATTGCCCGAATCCATGAAACGCGAGCCGTTCAGGGTGGAGCCGTGAGACATGGATTCGACACCGCCGGCGACGACCAGATTCTGCATTCCCGACATGATGCCCATGGCGCCCAGGTTGACCGCCGTCAGGCCCGAGCCGCAGAACCGGTCGAGACTCATGCCCGGCGCGTCATTGTCGTAGCCGGCGTCGAGCGCGGCCATGCGGGCGATGCACCAGCCCTGCTTGCCCCATTGGCTGCCGCAGCCGGCGATCACATCGTCGACATCGGCCGTGTTCAGGCCGTTGCGCTCGGCGAGGGCCTTCAGGACCGTGGACAGGATGCGCTGGGGATGGACCTCGGACAGGGCGCCCTTGCCCAGTTTGCCAATGCCGCGCGGCGTGCGGGCGGCGTCGATGATCCAGGCTTCTGACAGGCTCATGTCTCTCTCCCCTTATGTATTGGCTTTGATTTAAATAGACGTTTAACAATGGGCGGCGTCGCTGGCAAGGGGGAATTCGCAGCTGTTTCGCGCTTGCCCGGGAATTGCGCACGGCCTAAGCCAAAGCGGTGAACAGACAGGCAAGGGAAGCAACATGATCAGCGCCAAGGTGACGGAAACCGTCCGCCGCGTGGACGCCTTCATCCGCGAAACCGTGATCCCCTATGAGACGGATCCGCGAAATGGCGGTCACGGCCCGACCGACGAACTGGTACAGGAAATGCGGGAGAAGGCCCGGGCCCTCGGCCTGGTCGCGCCCCATGTCCGGCCCGACGGCAGCCACGTCAGCCATGTCGAGACGGCGGCCCTGCTGAAGGCCTCGGGCTATTCGCCGCTCGGCCCCCTCGCCGTCAATGTGATGGCGCCGGACGAGGGCAATATGTACCTCCTCCACAAGGTGGCGACGGCGGAGCAGAAGCGCCATTTCCTGAAGCCGCTGGTCGAGGGCCGCACCCGCTCCGCCTTCCTGATGACCGAGCCGGATGGCGGTGCCGGGGCCGACCCCGGCATGATGAAGACGACGGCCCGGCCCGACGGCAATCATTGGGTGATCGACGGCCGCAAGACCTTCATCACCGGGGCCGATGGCGCCGCCTTCGGTATTGTCATGGCGAAATCGCCCGGCGGCGCGACCATGTTCCTCGTCGACCTGCCGAACCCGGCGATCCGCATCGAGCGGGTGCTGGACACCATCGACAGCTCGATGCCCGGCGGCCATTCGGTGATCGCGATCGAGAACCTGCGGGTCAGCGCCGATCAGGTGCTGGGCGAGATCGACCAGGGCTTCCGCTATGCCCAGGTGCGGCTGGCGCCGGCCCGGCTGACCCATTGCATGCGCTGGTGGGGCACGGCGAAACGCGCCCATGATATCGCCACGGGTTACGCCGTGAAGCGCCACGCCTTCGGCAAGCCGCTGATCGACCATGAAGGCGTCGGCTTCATGCTGGCGGATAACGAGATCGACCTGAAACAGGCCGAATTGATGATCGACTGGGCCGCCGCCGTGCTCGACACCGGCGCGCCCGGCACGACCGAAAGCAGCATGGCGAAAGTCGCCGTCTCGGAAGCCCTGTTCCGCGTCGCCGACCGCTGCGTGCAGATCCTGGGCGGCACCGGCGTCTCGCGCGACACGGTGGTCGAACAGGCGTTCCGCGAAATCAGGGCTTTCCGCATCTACGACGGCCCGTCGGAAGTGCACCGCTGGTCGCTGGCGAAGCGGCTGAAGAAGCTGAACACCCCGGCCTGAGGGGGTAACCTCTCAGATCCCCGCGCCGTCCGAGACCGTGTTCTGCAGATTGTCGCGGATCTCGGCGGCGAGGCCTTGCGCGTCGGCATGGTCGCGCAGGCGGGGGCGCGGGGCGGCGACGGTGTGCTGGGACTGGATGCGTCCCGGCTTGCCGCCGAGCAGGATCACCCGATCGGCGAGATAGACCGCCTCTTCGATGTCATGGGTGACGAAGATGATGGTCTTGCCCGTCTCCTGCCACAGGCGCACCAACTCGTCCTGCAGGCTGGCCCTGGTGATCGCGTCGAGGGCGCCGAAGGGCTCGTCCATCAGGAGGATTTCCGGCTCGACCGCGAGGGCCCGGGCGATGGCGACGCGCTGGCGCTGCCCGCCCGAGAGCTGATGCGGGTAACGCTTGCCATGGCTGCCGAGGCCAACCAGCGAGAGCGCGGCTTCGGCCCGGGCACGCCGGCTCTTGCGATCAAGCGACAGGCCCTCGGCGCCGAATTCGACATTGCGCGTCACCCGGCGCCAAGGCAGCAGCCGGGCATCCTGGAACACCATGGCATAGGGGCGGCGATCGGGCGCGGCGGCGGCCGCGACCCGGACCGAGCCGGCGGCGGCCGGGATCAACCCGGCGACGATGCGCAGCAGGGTCGATTTGCCGACGCCGCTGGCGCCGACCACGGCGACGAATTCGCCCTTCTCGACGGTGAGGTCGAAATCCTCGAGGATCGTGTTACCGCCGAGGACGATGGCGAGCCCGCGGATATCGATCACGGGCGCCATGCGAGCAACCTGTTGCGAATGAGCATGAAGACCGCGTCGACGAGGCCATAGAGCAGCGCCATGGTCAGCATGTAGACGACGACGATATCGGAGGCGAGCAGGGTCGCCGCCTCGTTCATGCGCTGGCCGAGGCCGGCGACACCGAACAGTTCGGCCGCGACGACCGACATCCAGGCCTGGCCAAGACCGGTGCGCACGCCCGACAGGATGCCCGGCGTCGAAGCCGGCAGCACGACCTTGACCAGTTTGACGAGACGGGAGCGGTAGCCGAAGGATTCCGCGAGTTCGATCAATTCGCCGTCGACCCCCTGCACCGCCGACAGCGTCGCGTAATAATTGATCCAGAACACGCCGACGCCGACGATGAAGGTCGCGGCGGCGGGCGAGATCTGGAACCACAGGATGGCGAAGGGCACCCAGGCGAGACCGGGAATCGGCCGCAGCACCCGGATCACCCAGGCGGTCAGGCCTTCGAGGGTGCGCGACATGCCGGTGGCGACGCCGAGCGCGATGCCCAGCACCGAGCCCAGAAACAGCCCCGCCAGATAGTGATCGAGGCTTTGCAGGATGCGGTCGAGCCAGATGCCGCTGCTCACTTCCCGCCAGAAGGCGGCGGGCAGGCTGGACGGCGGCGGCAGGAAGATGGGCGACATCAGGCCAAGGCGCGTCACCCCTTCCCAGATCCCGAGGAAACCGAGAAAGCCGAGAATGGCGAGGAAGGTCGGATGACGGAGAAAGCCGGGACCCGCCGGGGCGGGATGTCGGCCATCGGGCGCGGTGCTCATGAGGTCCCGTGACTGCGGCGAAGGGGAGATAGAAATGGCCGAGATCGGCCGTCTTGTCGACGGTTTCCGATCATCGGCCCTGTAATTCACCGACCATCACTCCGGATGGCCGGCATCTCCATGGTCGGGCTTACTTGCCCACTGCCTTTTTGTAGTAGCTGGCGTCGAACAGCTGGGTCAGGTCGCCCACCTTGTCGATCGCGCCGATTTCGAGCTGGAAGTCCTGGAAGATCCCGGTCGATTCCAGGATCGATTCCGGATCGGCAGCGAATTTGGAGCCGGGGGAGACCAGCGCCTTTTCCACCGTCTCGACCGACAGAAGCCCCTTGCCCAGCACGGCATTGACGAGCGGCGCCGCCGATTTCGGATCCTTGTTCAGGAGATCGGTCGCCTTCACGGTCAGGTCGACGAGGCTCTGCGCCGCCGCCGGGGCCTTTTCGATGAAGGCTTCGGTCAGGCCGAAGACGGAGCCGGGCTGATTCGGCAGGATCTGGCCGCCGGTGACCAGGATCCTGATATCCGGGTTCTTTTCCATGACGACGGTGATTGCCGGCTCGCGCACCGTCGCGGCCTCGACGCCGCCGGCCAGCAGGGCTTGCTGGGTTTCCTCGATGCCCAGCGGCACGACCTCGACCGAGGCGTCGTCGATCTTGGCCACCTTGCGGATCCAGTAGAGCAGCATGGTCTGCGGCACCGAGCCCTTGGGCTGGGTCGCGATCTTCACCGGGCGGCCCAGGTCCTTGGCGACCGCGGCGAAGGCTTCGGCGATCGTGCCGCCCTTGGCCACCGCCTCGGCGACCTTCTTGCCGCCGAGCACGGCCACTTCCTCGACCGCCGTCGCCGCGACGACCTTGACGCCGACTCCCTTCTGGCGGGCGACGATCAGCGGGCCGACGCCGGCGAAATAGGCGTCGATCCCACCCGAGGCGACCGCCTGGATCAGGTTCGGGCCGGAGGCGAACTGGGTCAGGGTCAGCTTGAGGCCCTTTTCCTCCGCCCAGCCGAGGCCATTCAGCACGAAGAGCTGCGAGACGCCGGTGACCGGGATGAAGCCCACGCGCACTTCGACCGGATCGACCGCCCGGGCCTTGCGGCCGGCCCCGGCGAGCGCCAGGGCCGCCGCCCCGGCGCCAAGCCCGAGAACCCCACGACGAGCGATGGTGAACATGATCGACCCTTTCATTCCGTCATTCCCCGCACCGGGCAGGGCATTTGCCGGCGAGTGAACGATGAAGGAAAGAATTGGTCAATATGTTTTCGCAAAACCTATATATTCACACTACATAGAAGTTATATATGCCGGGTCACGTGGCGAAGATGAAATCCGCCGCGGAGAGGCTGGCCGAATCGACGCCGATCAGCACGAGATAGCTGATGGCGTCGAACTGCAATTCCGCGTCGGTGGCGCCGCTGATCGCCGGAATATCGTCCAGCGACCGGAAGCCGAAGCTGGAGACATCGATCCGATCGACGCCGACCTCGAAATCGGTGATGGCGTCGGCGCCGCTGCCGCCCTCGCTGCGGGCGGAGGCGACGAAGATATCGGCGCCGGCACCGCCGGTCATGTAGTCGCCCCCGTCGCCGCCGTCGATCAGGTCGTCGCCCGCGCCGGCATCGATCGTGTCGGTGCCGCTGAGGGCGAGGATGCGGTTGTTCCCGTCATTGCCGTCGATCGAATTGCCGACGGCATTGCCGATCGCGTCGATATCGGCCGTGCCCGTCAGGGTCAGGCTTTCGATCTCGGCCTCCAGCACATAGCTGATCGAGGACAGGACATGATCGCCGATGCCGCCGCCGGCCGCCTCGACCACCACGTCGCCGGCGTCGTCGACGACATAGACGTCGTTGCCGGTGCCGCCGATCATCACGTCGGCGCCGTCCTGCCCGTCGAGATAGTCGAGCCCGCCGCGGCCGGACAGGCGGTCGTCGCCAAGCCCGCCATAGATGGTGTTGTCGCCATTGTTGCCGGTGATCGCGTTGGCGAGGTCATTGCCGGTGGCGCCGAGATCGGCGGGACCGGTCAGGATCATGGTCTCGACCTCGGCGGCGAGGGTGCCGCCGATCGAGGTGCGGATCGTGTCGTCGCCGCCACCGGCGACTTCCGTCACCGTGTCGGCGAAATCGTCGATATCGTAATAATCATTGCCGTCGCCGCCGGTCATGGCATCGGCCCCGGTGCCGCCGACCAGATCGTCGTCGCCCAGCCCGCCGATCAGCGTGTCGTCTCCGGCGCCGCCGCGCAGCACGTCGTTCCCCGCCGCGCCGTCCAGCACATTGGCGCCGACATTGCCGTAGATCCGGTTGCCGAGGTCATTGCCCGTCCCGTCGAGATCGGCGCCGCCCCGAAAGCCGAGGTTTTCGACGAAATTCGCCAGGGTGAAATCGACCCTGGCCGCCACCCGGTCCGTGCCGCCGCCGTCGAATTCGACGATCGTGTCCAGAAGATCGGTGACGACATAGATATCGGCGTCCCCACCCCCGGTCAGCGTGTCGCCGCCGGCACCGCCGATCAGCGTGTCGCGCCCGGCCCCGCCGTCCAGCAGGTCGTCGCCGGCCCGGCCGCTCAGGCGGTCATCACCGCCGAGACCATCGATCGTATCCGCGTCGTCCGTGCCCGCGAGCACATTGTCGGCGGCATCGCCCGTTATCACCGTCATTTCGCGATCCCCCCGATCGAGCCTGTCAGGGTGATAGCCTACGCCCGGCGATGCGGGATGTATCGGAGATCACGGCCGGCGATTTCCTCGCCGGCCGTGATCCGTGGCGTCAGGCGACCGCCGCCTTCTTTTCCTTGGCGAGGTCGAGGGCGATGTCGACGATCATGTCTTCCTGACCGCCGACCATGCGCCGGCGACCGGCTTCATAGAGGATGGCGCGGGTATCGACGCCATATTCACTCGAGGCCTTCTCGGCATGACGCAGGAAGGACGAATAGACGCCGGCATAGCCGAGGGTCAGGGTTTCGCGGTCGACGCGGACCGGACGGTCCTGCAGCGGACGCACCAGATCCTCGGCGGCGTCCATCAGCTTGAACAGGTCGCAGCCGTGCTTCCAGCCCTTGCGCTCGATCGCGGCGATGAAGACTTCGAGCGGGGCATTGCCCGCGCCCGCGCCCATGCCGGCGAGGGAAGCGTCGACGCGGATCGCGCCGGCCTGCACGCCGACGATCGAATTGGCGACGCCGAGCGAGAGGTTGTGGTGAGCATGGATGCCGCGCTGGGTTTCGGGCTTCAGCACGCGGTCATAGGCCTCGCAGCGCGCGCGGTAGCCGTCCATGTCCATGGCGCCGCCGGAGTCGGTGACATAGACGCAGGTCGCGCCATAAGTCTCCATCAACTTGGCCTGCTGGGCGAGGTGTTCCGGCTCGATCATGTGGCTCATCATCAGGAAGCCGATGGTGTCCATGCCGAGGTTACGCGCCGCCTCGATGTGCTGCTTCGAGACGTCCGCCTCGGTGCAGTGGGTGGCGATGCGGACCGAGCGGACGCCCAGCGAATAGGCGTGCTTCAGCTCTTCCACGGTGCCGATGCCGGGCAGCAGCAGGGTGGTCAGCGTCGCCTTCTTCACGACGTCGGCGACCGCCTCGATCCACTCCCAGTCGGTGTGGCGGCCGAAGCCGTAGTTGAAGGTGCCGCCGTTCAAGCCGTCGCCATGGGCGATCTCGATGGCGTCGACGCCGGCTTCATCCAGCGCCTTGGCGATCGCCTGGACATGGGAAAGGCCATACTGGTGACGGATGGCGTGCATCCCGTCCCGCAGGGTGACGTCCTGGATGTAGAGCTTGGTCTTGGTGGGGTCGAGCGTAGCCATCACGCGACTTCCTTCAGCATCTTGCGGGTGGCGATCTTCTCGGCGGTGCGCATCCCGGCCGAGGTCATGATGTCGAGATTGCCGGCATAGGCGGGCAGGTAATGCGCCGCGCCCTCGACCTCGAGGAAGACCGAGGTCTTGATGCCCTCGAAGGTGCCGTGACCGGGGATATGCACCGGGTTGTTCGAGCCGAAATGCTCGAACTGCAATTCCTGCTTCAGGCGATAGCCGGGGACGTAGGCCTGCACCCGCTCGATCTGTTCCTTCACCGCCTTGGTGATCGTAGCCTCGTCGGCGCCGGACGACAGGGTGAAGACCGTGTCGCGCATGATCATCGGCGGCTCGGCCGGGTTCAGAATGATGATGGCGCGGCCGCGGGCGGCGCCGCCCACCTGCTCGATGCCATGGCGCGTCGTCTCGGTGAATTCGTCGATATTGGCGCGCGTGCCGGGACCGGCCGACTTCGACGAGATCGAGGCGACGATTTCGGCGTAATGGACCTTGGCGACCGAGGAGACCGCCGCGACGATCGGAATCGTCGCCTGGCCGCCGCAGGTGACCATGTTCACGTTCTGCGCGTCGAGGTGGACGTCGCCGTTCACCACGGGGATGACATAGGGGCCGATGGCCGCCGGGGTCAGGTCGATCATGACCTTGCCCGCCGCCTTGCAGACATCATTGTGCTTCTTGTGCGCGCCCGCCGAGGTCGCGTCGAAGACGATGCCGATTTCCGGCCAGACGGCCAGCTTCTGAAGACCTTCGATGCCCTCGTGGGTCGTCGCGACCCCGAGACGCTGGGCCCGCTTCAGGCCGTCGGATTCCGGATCGATGCCGACGAAGGCACCCATCTCCAGAACCTTGGAATTGCGCATGACCTTGATCATCAGATCGGTGCCGATATTGCCCGAACCGATGATGGCGACCTTGACCTTGGCGCTCATACCGTTCCTCCCGTTGCTCCCCGGGAAATAGCCCCGGTGACGGAGGGATGATTGGCGGAAAGGCGCCGGCTTGCCAATTTACCGCCCCGCCGAATGCTCATATAGTGAGAGAATGAAAAACGATACCACCGCTGGCGATTCCGGCACCCAGGCCCTCGACCGCGCCCTCGGCCTCTTCACCCTGGTACTGAAGGACAGGGGCAAGACGGCGCTGTCAGACCTCGCCACGCAGGCTGGCCTGCCGGTCTCGACCGCGCATCGGCTGATCGCCGCCTTCGAGCGCCAGCGCCTGATCACGAGGGCGGCGCGGGGCCGCTATGTCGCCGGCATGGGCCTCGCGGAACTCGCCGCCGACCGGCGCCAGGTGCTGATCAACGCCAGCCGGCCCCTGCTCCGCCGCCTCGCGCGCCAGCAGAAGCGGACGGCCCATCTCGGCATTCTCGAGGCCGAGATGGTTACCTATCTGGTGAAGGAAGCGGGCGGGCCGGGCAAAGTCTTCACCCGCGAGATGATGCAGCTCGAAGCCTATTGCACCGGCATCGGCAAGGTGCTGCTGGCCGGACTCGACAAGCCGGTACGGGAGCGTTACCTGGCCGGCGGCCCCTTCCCCCGGCTGACCGACACCACCCTGACCGAGCCGGAGCAGTTGCGCGCCGCCATCGCCACCATCGCCGAGCGGGGTTATGCCGAGGATGACGCGGAAATGGCGGAGGGCCTGCATTGCGTGGCCGTGCCCCTGCACGACCGCCAGGGCAGGGTGGTGGCCGCCATTTCCCTGACCGGCCTCGCCGAGACCGGAACACCCGGCGTTCCGCCTGCGCTGCTGGCGACAGCGCGAGCGATCGAGGAAAAACTCTGGGGCTGATCAATCGCCCCGGCGCTGCATCGCCCCTTGCGTGAGATAGAGGTCGTAGGTCGCGGGATCGTTCACCCGCATCACGTCGCCGCTGGCGAGGCGCTGGACCTGTTCGATCCGCGTCATGTGGCCGGTCTGGGTGTTGTAGGCATGGACATGGGTCCAGGACCAATAGGGATGCTTGCCGTCCATGACCTGGCCCTTGCCGTCGTCATAAAGCGAATAGGCCCCGTCGAAGGAGCGGAACAGCTGGCCGCGCCGGTCGAAGCTGACCATGGTGATGGGCAGCATGGTGCGCAGGTCGAAGCGCACTTCCTTCTTCGAGATGGGTGCGCGGGGATAGCGGATGGGCTGGGCCTCGACGTTGATCGCCTGGGGCACCATCTCGACCACCGTATCGTAGAAGGTCTCGCCCTTGGGACCGCCGTGGGTGCCATGAACCCAGTTCTCGGCGGTGGACGACCAGTTGCCCGACAGGCCGGCCAGCGCCGGCCCCGTGCCGACCACCTTGTAGTTGCCCCAGGTCAGGTAAGGATCGCCCGTCGCCCAGGCGTCGGACAGATAGAGATCCGAGCCCGGCAGCAGCGGCTCGAAGCGCTGGTTGGTGGGGAAGCGGCGGATACGCTTGAATTCGGGGACGTAACCGAAGAGGTCCGGGAACTGGCGCTGATCGTAGGGCCAGATGTTGAGGAAGGACGAGCCCCTTATATCGTCGGGCGAGGTGAAGATGATGGACTGGAAGCGCATCTTGTCTTCATGGCCCGGCAGATAGGGCCTGGGCTCCATCGCCACCCGGGCGACGGGCGTCATCTCGGCCCAGACGCCCTCGTAGCGATAGTCGACCTTGCCGCTGACCCCGATATCGCATTCGCTGATGCCATAGACGCTGGCGTCGTGCCGGCCCCAGGACAGGGTCTGGCCGGCGAAGGCTTCCAGCCCGTTGGTGCTGGCGGGAAAGGGATGGCCGCCGATCCAGGGCTTGCCGTCGTCGGTGACGATATTGCCGTCGCCATCCAGCCGGCCGCGGCCCTTGTTGCGCAAGGTCGCCTCGACATATTCCCAGGGCGACAGGCGCATGACGTCGGTCGTCTCGCGGGCCAGGGTCAGGCGCCGCCCCATCTCCTTGACCTGCAGGAACTGGATGGGATCGAGCAGGTCACGGACGATGTCGACATTGCCGGCATCGATCGTGTCGCCCGGCTTCAGCCGGCCCCTGGAATAGGCCTCGATCGACAGCAACTCGTCGGGATAGGCGGCCGAGGCATCGCCCGTCTTGGCGATCGCCTGCCACAGGGGCATCAATACCCCTGCGGCAACCGTGCCCCGACCGAGCTGTTCCAGGAAATGGCGACGGGAATAGTCCCGGTCAAAGCGCCTGATGTGCATGACCGCTCCCCCTCACACCCGTCAAGGCATGAAGGAGAGCAGAGGCAGGCCCGAAAGACCACTGCTACCGCCCGAGAGCAGGCCGGTCAGCGTATTGCTCAGGCGGCCGGCGAATTCCTGCAGGGTCGCCGGATTGGTCAGGCCCTCCAGCAGACCCGGGAGGAGAATGCCGCCCAACTGGTCGGGCTTGGCGGCGCCGAGAAGATAGAGCACGGGCTCGGCCGGCAGCAGGCTGACCAGATCGCCGACCAGCGGCAGGGCGGCGATGGAATTCGCCCCGGTCGGCAGGTCGCCGATGCGCAAGGTGTCGGGCGACAGCAGTTCGGTCACGCTGCCCAGCAGGTCGCCAACCACCGGAATGCCGTCGAGCGGCGTGCCGGTCGAACCCGCCGGCAGGATCCCGGCCAGCAGATTGCCGAGCGGCGCCTGCTCGCCATCGGTCGAAACCAGATTGGTCAGGAGATCGGTCAGCGCTGTCACCGGGCTGTCGCTGGCGCCATTGGCCGAGAGACCGCCCAGCATGCCGCCATCGGACGCCGCCGCGGGGGTCGCCGCGATATCGCCGAATTCCGTGCCCTCCTTGAGGGCGCCGGCCGCGGCGGTGATGAAGCGGATGCCGGTCGCATGGGGCGCGGCGACGAAGAGATTGTTACGCCCCATGTGGCGGTGGCGGTAGATCAGGCTGGGGCCGCCCGCGTCGCCGTCGCCGTCGCCCGAGGCCATGGCGGATTCCGGGGCGCCGGTATAGAGCCGGAGGCCGACCATGCCGACCGCGCCGTCGTTGTCGAAGCCGCCCGTCGCATAGAGAGCGAGGCCGCTGGCCGGGCCGACGAGATATTCGGCCGCTAGATCGCCGCCGAATTCACTGGCCTCGGTATAGGAAACGCCGCCGCCGACCCGCAGATTGGGCGAGGCGTAATAGGCAAGGCCGAGCCGCCCGGCAAAACCGCCGTCGACGATATCGCCGGTCTGCACGCCCGCCATGGCCTCGAGGGTGATCTTCTCAAGATAATATTCGCCGATGGCCGAGACGCTGAACTGGTTTTCCTCGTCGACGGAAAGCGCCGTCAGGGCAAGGCCGATCAGGTGACTCGAGGGATCACGGAAATAGAGTTGGGCGGCGCCGCCGTAGAAGCTGAACTCCGAGGCCGCGTTGCCGACGATACCGTCGATCTGCAGGCCCATGCTGTCGCCGAGGGGGGTGGTGAAGGAGCCGCCGGCGCCATAGAGGCCGCCATTCTCGTCGCCGCCGCCAAAGGCCTCGAA
This sequence comes from Zavarzinia sp., assembly GCF_049306435.1. Lineage (NCBI taxonomy): Bacteria > Pseudomonadati > Pseudomonadota > Alphaproteobacteria > Rhodospirillales > Zavarziniaceae > Zavarzinia > Zavarzinia sp. Next base: position 2,915 of record NZ_JBAQRT010000171.1, on the reverse strand, counting down.
CTGGAAACTGCTCGCGGCCACGGCGGCCATGTCGGCCGGGGCTGGCGCCTGATCCTGCGCGCCGGCCCAGGTCGCGGCCCCAAGCGCGGCGCCAAGCGTCGCCGCCGTCAACAAACTGATCCTCTTCATGTGTTCCGCCCCTCGCGTTCCCGCCCGCGCCCCCGCCGGGTCCCGCCGGCATTGGACGCTTATGATTTTTTCTGCCCGGACCTCCCTCGTCCGGGGACCGACCGACAGGTGTGAGAACCATGGCGGCAGGATGCGCCGATACTGCAGGAAGCGGTGGGAGCGGCCTCCCACCCATTAGGGGGGAAATCGGCCCGATGCGCGGACGCTCTGGTTGAGAAAGCCCCAGCCCGGCGCCAATCGCGGCCGGGCGCCCGTCCGGCCCTACACCGAAGCGGCGAGATCGCGGCGGATGGGCACGAGCATGGCGTCGAGAACCTTGGTCGCCGTCGCCTCGGTCTCGGCGCGCGAGACCCCCGGCGTGCTCAGCCACCATTCCGATCCGGCCTCGGCCGCGCCCAGAAGGGCATGGGCATAGGGGCTGACCCGTCGGCGGGCGATGGCGCGATGCAAGTCGGGCGGGGCAAGCTCGGCGAGGGTGATCAGCATCGCGTGAATGAGCGCGGCACGATAGCCGCGCGCCTGTTCGGCCAGGGGGCCGTCGCCCCGCATGGCCGACAGGATCACCCGCCAGCTCGCCGTCTGCTCGTAAAGCCGGCCGATCAGCAGGTCGAGGGTTGCCCGGATGCGGGCTTCGGGGTCGGGGATCGCCGCCATCAGGGCAAGGCCCGCCAGCAGTTCGCGGCCCGTCCGCTGCAGCAACGCCGCCATCAGGCCGGGCTTCGAGCCGAAATAGCTGTAGATCATCGGCTTGGTCACGCCGCAGGCGGCCGCCACGTCATCCATCGAGGTCGCGTGGAAGCCCTGAGCGGCGAACATTTCCGCCGCCACCTGCAGGATCTGCGCTTCGCGCGCCGCCCGCGGCAGGCGCCGGCCGCCGGTTTTGCCCGCATCCTCGCTCATGTCCCGGCTTTTCCGATCGCTCATTGACTCCAACTTACTTTTTAGTAACTTACTCGAAAGTAACAAACAGGGGAAGCGCGGAGCCACCATGTCCATGCCCGATCCGACCGAGCGAATCGCCGCCTTCCGGGCCGCCCAACGCCTTGCTTATGATTGCGCCGAAGCGATCGCGGCGGAATTGCGACCCGGCATGACCGAGCGCGAGGCGGCGGGCCGCATGAAGGCCTGGGCCGGCGATCACGGCGTCCGCGAATGGTTTCACGAACCCTTCGCCTGGTTCGGCGACCGCACGGCCTTTCGCGGCGCCATCGGCATCCGGGCGCTGCGCGGCTTCAATCCCGCCTTCTTCCCCGGTGGCCGCCGGCTGGAGGAAGGCATGGCCTTCATCCTCGACTGCGCGCCGGTGGTCGGCCGGGCCGTGGCCGACATCGGCTATTCCGGCGCCCTCGGCCATAATGCGGTGGTCGAGCAATTGCTGGACGACCTGATCGAACATCGAAACCTCATCCCCCGCGAACTCGCCGCCGGCCGCAGCATGGCCGAGGTTTCGCGCGCGGTCGATGCCCTGTGCCGCCGCCAGGGGGTGGAGCCGCGCCACAAGGCCTATCCCTACACCGTGCTGGCTCACCGCGTGGAAGTGCTGCCGGGCGATGCGTCCCGTTTCAACCTCGCCCGCTTTGGCCTGCGCGCCGTCCGGGAACTCCGCCGCCAGATGGCCGAGGGACAGGGAGAGGGCTGGTCGCCCCTGTGGAACAGTTCCCCCGCCTCCGACCATCCGCCGGTGCCCGGCCTCTGGGCGGTGGAGCCACATCTGGGCTTTCGCGACGTCGGCGCCAAATTCGAGGAATTGCTGCTGATCGGCGACGACGGCGGCGCGCGCTGGCTGGACGACGACCTGCCCCATGTTCGCCGCTTCAAGGCGCGTCCGACCGTGAAGAAAGCCGCCTGACATGAGCACCCCTTTCCAGGTAGAAGCCGGCGAAGTCACCCTGTCCGGCCATGTCGCCGGCCCCGAGAAGGCACCGGTCGTCCTGCTGATCCACGGCTATCCGGACGACAGCACGGTGTGGGACGGCGTCGTCGCCGATCTCGCCGCCGATCACCGGGTCATCACCTATGACGTCCGGGGCGCCGGCGCCTCGACCGCGCCCGCCAGCAGCCGGGGCTATCACCTCGGCCGGCTGATGGCTGATCTATCCGCGGTGATCGAGGCGCAGGTGCCCGACGGCGGCAAGATCCATCTCGTCGGCCATGACTGGGGCTCGATCCAGGGCTGGCAGGCGCTGGTCGACGCCCGCACCCAGCACCGCATCGCCTCCTATACCTCGGTCTCCGGCCCCTCGCTCGACCTTGCCTTCGGCGCCATGGCCCGGCGCCTGCGGGACCAGCCGCTGGCCGCGCTGCCGCCCCTGCTGGGGCAGTTGATGCGCTCGTGGTATGTCCTCGCCTTCCATGTCCCGGCCTTCGCGCCGCTGGTCTGGCGGGCCGGCGCGGCCCGGCTGTGGCCGCGCATCCTGCGCCGCACCGACGGTATCGATGTCGCCGGTCGCCCGACCCAGCTGGAAGACGCCCTGCGCGGCATCAATCTCTACCGCGCCAATTTCCGCGAGAAGCTGATGGCGCCGCAACGCCAGACGATCAGCCAGCCGGTGCAGCTGCTGGTGCCGCGCAATGATCCCTTCGTCAGCGCCGCCGTCTTCGACGATCTCGCGGCCGATGTGCCCCATCTGGTGCGCGAGGATATCGAAAGCGGCCATTGGTTGCCGCTGAAGGACCCGGCCTTGCTGGCGGCGCGCATCCGCCGCTTCGCCGCCCATGTCGACGGCGGCAAGGATTGCGGCGCCTTCGTCCACGGCCGGCGGCTGGCCGCGCGCCGGACCCCGGGG
>NZ_JBAQRT010000170.1:0-1757 GCF_049306435.1 Zavarzinia sp. | reverse complement strand
GCCCAGGCGGCTTCCGCCACCCAGCCGAAGAGGGCGGAGCCGAGCCCCGCCGCTTCCGCCACCCCGCCGATCACAAAGGGTTGGGCAACTCCCGCCCCGGCGCCAGCGCCGCCGCGAGCAGGGCGGCGCAGGCCGGTGCGGCCTTCAACAGCCCGGCATCGATCACCATCTGCCCGACCGCCGCCTCGCCGTGGCCGGCCGCCTTCAGCGCCGGCACCAGCACGGCGACGACATCGCGAAGACCATAGCTGCCGTCGAGGAAGCGCCGGGCCAGCGGGACTAGGCCGCAACCGGCCATCGCCTCGGTCTCGGCCAGGGCGGTGAAACTCGGCCGCAGACGATAGACCTGCCCGCCGAGGGCAAGCGGCACCTCGCCGCGATGAGGGTTCGGGATATCGCTCATGATCCCTCTCAGGCGAAAATGACCGCGCCGGCGGATTCGAGGGTGATGGAGAACGTCTCCTCGCCGTCGTGGTTGCCGGCGTAATCGAGGGCGGTGATCAGGCAGGGCGCGGTCACGGTGGAGCCGTCGCCCCGCGTGATGCGCCAGTTGCGCCGGATCCGCCCCATGAAGAGATCGCGCGCCGTATCATGGGCGCTGCCGCTGTCGAAGACCCCGGCGCCGGAGAAGCTGAAGGACTGGATGCCCGCGCCATCGAGCAATTCGCGCTGGCCGGCGGAATCCTTGCTCGTGGTCTCCACCGGTTTCAGCCGGGCCTTGAGGCCGGTGGAGCGCAGGCCGGCGATGGTGACATAGGCCCCGGCGCCGGTGGTATCGACCCGCAGAAGGAACAGGTCGCCGCGTTGCTTGCTCATGGAAAGGCTCCGCTCAATAGGGGTCGACGGGTTCGGTCACGACGCGCAGACGCATAACGCCATGGGCGGTCACGCCGTCGTCGTCGTCGAGAATGGTGGTGAAGGCGACACGCAGGGCGATGCAGCGGTGCGGCGCGGCGAGGGTCAGCGGCTGGCGATGCAGGGCTTCGGTCAGGGCCGAAAGGATGCGCTTCACCTCCGCCCGGCCGCGATAGCGCGACCAGACGTGCAGCGTCACCTCGTGGCGCTGGCCGCCCCGTGTCGCGCTGTCGTCGGCGGTCACCGCGTCCTCGCCGATCACGACATGGGGAAAGCCGCTGCCTTCCGGCCTTCGGTCGTGCAGCCGGTCGCCGATCAGAAGACCAAGGGGGGCATGGCCGGCCAGACGGGCGAACAGCGCCGTCTGCACCGCCAGCGATGCATCAGGTGTCATCGGCGATCGCCTCCTTCAGGGCCGTCGATATCTCGGCGGCAAGATCGAGTCCGGCGATGGCATCCCGTAGCCGGGGCCGCGCCCCTTGTGCCACCGTGCCGAATTCGCGGGTCTGCGCCCCGGCCGAAAGGGCGACGCGGCGGATATCCCCAACCCCGTCCACCTCGGCACCGAGTTCCCGCGCCAGCGCCGCCGCCCGGTCATCGAGGGTGGCGGTCACCCAGTCTTCGATCCGGGACATGAAACGGGTAAATCTCATTGCCCGGCCCCTTCCCGCGCCAGCAGCACCAGATAGTCCCGGCGCGGCCGGGGCAGGATGGCGAGGATATCGAGCACCCGGCCCCGCCAGACCAGACGCCAGTCGGCCGAAAGGTCGGCGCGGGCGCGCAGGGTGACGCGCCAGTTCACCTCCGCCTGGCGGGCGTCGGCTTCGACCGGCTCGCTGCCGGTGGTTGCCTCGACCGCGGCCCAGACCTCGGGCAGCGTGTCGACCGGCACCCAGCTCAGG
>NZ_JBAQRT010000169.1:0-3074 GCF_049306435.1 Zavarzinia sp. | reverse complement strand
GTCACAGCATTTTGACCAGTGCCGCAACGACGCCGATTGAAGCCGCAGTCAATGCGCCTAACTTTACGGTCAGCTTGAGCTCCATTTGTTCGAGACGGTTTTCGAGTCTCACAATATCAGCCTTAGTGGCGACTTGCGTATCAAGCGCCTCTGCGAAAACATCTTTTTGTGCATCGGCGAAAGCAGCTGCCTGCTCGCGTGTCAAACCAGCCTTTTCAAGTCGCTCTGCAAATTTAAGGGTATCAAAGGTGATAACACTCATGAATTCTTCCTGGTGTGGCAAATGTTGGCGACCGGGCTGACTGAACGGTGGGAACTCTGGCGAACTGTCCTGCTAGTTTTCCCGATGATCCTATGACAATGTATCACGTAATTATTGAACAACACCGGACATGGGCAGGTGAGCTTCATGCCCTAGTCGCCATACCCACCAACACGTACATAGGTTCAACGCGAATGTCTTGGCAGTCCCGACGACGAGTATGCGCGAGTATGCGTGATTGCAAGACCTGACCCCAAGTTTGAGTTTGAGTTTGCAAGTTTGCGAGGCTATCATGAATCGAAATGTCGCACCAAATCCATGCTGTCGTGCAATATGCGTAGTACCTCGATGACGCTCTCAGGCGCGCTGACACGAAAAACCAGCAGATGTCGTCCCTTGCGCCCCTGGCGTGCCACGTGCAATGTAGCCACAGCCTCGCCCAACTCAGGGTGCCAGCGCACGCCTACCGTTGTCGGCCCATCATTCAAGTCCTCCAGCGCATCGTTGATGGCATCGGTATAAATTTCCAGTTGCCGCGTCCCAAACTGCGCCAGCGTCCAATCAAGAATATCTTCGACGTCTTGAGTGGCCTGATCGGTCAGGCGTACGGTCCAGCCACTCATCCGTGTTTGGCCAGCACACGCTTGCTGATAGCTGTGATGTGCGAACGCAGCGAAGCCGCATCAGCAAACTCGGTGTAGCGCCCGGCTTCGATATCCGCAACACCCACCGCCACCGCTGCGCGCAAGGCAGCGAGCTTGGCGGCTTGCTCTGCCTCTCGCGTTTGAACCAGGCGCAACCCCTCGCGCATGACCTCACTGGCGTTTTGGTAACGCCCGGCCTGAACCATTTGTTCGACAAACTGGGCTTGGCTGTCTGTCAGTACGACGTTGCGTGTGGGCATTGCATTCTCCATGACTGTGTTGATGGCATATTCTGCCAATATTTCCAGTGTCCCGCAAGTTGTTGCAGTCGTGCATCGCTTATCCTGCACGCAATTTTTGCATAGGAAGGTCACCTTGGAATACTGACATCGGCAGGTGAGCTTCATGCACTAGTCCGAATGTCTTGGCAGTCCCGGCGACGAGTATGCGCGAGTATGCGTGATTGCAAGACCTGACCCGAAGTTTGTGACCCCAAGTTTGCTGCTTCCAAGCGCTGGCGCCAGGTGCTTGAACTGACCCGGAAAGTTCTGGTGGACAAAGAGGATTCGCATAACGAAGCGGGGCGGCTGGCTCAGGCCACCAAACTTGCCGGAAAGTGCGCCGACGCCAGCGCGCGCATGTCGACCTCGTTGCGAGCTGACTTGCTGGCCAGCGCCCAAAGATCGAAATTGGCGGGCCGCACCTTCGACGCCACCGCGGCAAACCCAGCTGCCTGCAAAGTGCCAACCAGCAACTTTTGCGTGAACCCGCAGCGGTGCGCCATGAACAGATTGCCGCGGGCCATGGCCGGGCGGTGGCCGTAAAGAATGTCAAGTGGCGCAATAGGACCTGCCGGTGCGGTGTACGCAGGGTCCGTCAGCTTGTCCTGGGCCACCAGTGCGCACACGCTTTGGAGATCGGGACAGGTGACCACAAAAAAGCCCTCGGGCTTCAAGACGCGCAAAAATTCCCGGCGCGCCACGGGAACCTCGTGCGGGTATAAATGTTCGATGTTGTGGCTGGAAAAAATGGCGTCTACCGACGCCGAAGCCACCGCAGACAAATCGGTCATGGTGCCGGTCACATCGGGCTCGACCGATTCATCGATGTCCAGGCGAATCTCGTTCCAATCAGGGGTATCGAAGCCCCGGGTAGTTTGACCTTTTCGCTTGGGACCGCAACCGATGTGGAGAAACGTCTTCATTTTGTGCCTATAAATGATGCCGCATCCAAAGAAACTGGCGGGCACATCGGGCCAATTTTATAGACAGTCCGCTACAGCGGAAAACTTGCATGATTGCAAGACCTGACCCCATGCCCCCAGATTGGGCTATGCGTACATGAGTTTGCCTGCTGGCTCCGGAATACGACGTTCTAACTCCGTGGCGGTAGATAGCCACTCATCAATCACAATCTCAACATTGCTCACAGCTTCCTGGTAACTTGCACCGTCAGCCATGCATCCGGGCAATTCCGGCACTTCGGCCAGAAAGCAATCGTCCTCATCGCTCCAGTAAATCACAATTTCATAACGACTTTGCATATTTTCTACCCCGCCAGCTTGTATTTCAAAATGATCGCTCTGATCTGCTTCACTTGGTAGGCTTTCGCCTTGTTTCCCAACGGCTGGATATTGACGATTTCTACAACACCTTGACGTGTGTAAATGAAATGATCGCCCTTGATTCGAACCTGGAATCCAAACTCGTCTAAAACATATCTAAAGTCTGCAAATCCAATATTGTTGTCGGATGTGCCCCGCATGATGGCTGCGAGGATGTGTTCAATCTTGCCCATAGCCCCCCAGTTTGTCCAGCATTTTGGGATGGTACTGCATCTGTCCCAATAGATAGACTAGGTAGAGAAAACAAATCAGGGCCTCACGCAACAGACAAGTCAATTCACTGCATGATTGCAAGACCTGACCCCGAGGCTTGACCCATGCAAGTTTGCTACCAGTTGAATTTGATGGTATCGGATTGCCCCTTGTCGAACAGCTGCTGCGCCAGACCCAAATCGGGCTGGGCCGCTGCGGTCGATTTGGGTTGCTGCTGACGCGCGCCTTCAATCATGTTGGCGAAATGCTGCATGGACAACAACTGGCAGTAGGCCATTGCCATGCCGCCGGCCTGCATCAACTCGTGGAGGCTTTCAGCGGACAACTGGTT
>NZ_JBAQRT010000168.1:0-4061 GCF_049306435.1 Zavarzinia sp. | reverse complement strand
CGCCCATGCCGCGGCCGAGCGCCCGCGCGAGGCCTGCGGTTTCCTGCTCGGCCCCGCCGCCGAAGGGTTGCCCCCTGAAACTCGTCGCCCCGGCGAAGGCCGGGGCCTTTGGCCGGAGGAGGCGCCCGTGCCGGCCCAAGATCCCGGCCTTCGCCGGGATGACGACGAGGAAAGCGCTTCCGGCTTACGGACAGCGACCCTGGTCGACGAAGCCCTGCCCTCGCCCAATCTGGCCGCCCCCGGCCGACTCGATGCCTTCGAGATCGACGCCGCCCTGCACTTGAAGCTGCAGCGGGAGGCGCGGGCGGCGGGCCGGCGCATCGTCGGGCTCTATCATTCCCATCCCACCAGCGCGCCCATCCCCTCGCCCCGCGACCGGGAAGGCGCCTATGATCACGCCCTGGTCTGGCTCATCATCGGGGCGGACGGCACGTGCCGCGCCTGGTGGCCGGGACCGGACGGGTTTGGCGAAGCGTATCTCGAGGTTTGTTCATGAATTTCTCGTCCGACAATGTGACCGGCGCCCATCCGAAGATCGTCGCCGCCCTGGCGGAAGCCGCCGCCGCCGGCCCCATGCCGGCCTATGGCGCCGATCCGATCACCGAAGCCCTGACGCGGCGCCTGTCCGAAGTGTTCGAGCGCGAGGTCGCGGTCTTTCCGGTCGCGACCGGCACGGCGGCCAATGCCCTCGCCCTGTCGGCCCTGACCCCGCCCTGGGGCGGCGTGCTCGCCGGGGTGGAAGCCCATGTCGAGGTGGACGAATGCGGCGCGGTCGAGGCGATGACCGGAGCCCGCATCATGACGGTGCCCGCGCCGGACGGCAAACTGACCCCGGTCGCCCTCGCCGCCCGCATCGCCCCCATCCGCCGGGGCGATCAGCATCAGGTCCAGCCCGCCGCCGTCACCATCACCCAGGCGAGCGAATGCGGCACGGTCTACAGCCCGGCCGAGATCGCCGACATCGCCGCCTTCTGCCGGGCCGAGTCGCTGCGCCTGCACATGGACGGCGCCCGTTTCGCCAATGCCATCGCCAGCCTCGGCTGCACGCCGGCCGAGGCGACCTGGAAGGCCGGGGTCGAGGCCCTGTCCTTCGGCGCGACCAAGAACGGCGCCCTGGCGGCGGAGGCGGTGATTTTCTTCGACCCCGCTGCTGCCGAGAATTTCCTGTTCCGGCGCAAGCGCGCGGGCCATCTGTTCTCGAAGATGCGCTTCCTCTCGGCCCAGCTTCTCGCCTATCTCGACGACGACCTGTGGCTGAAGAACGCCGCCCATGCCAATGAAGCGGCGCGGCGCCTCGCCCTTGGCCTCATCGACCTGCCGGGTGTCGATCTCGACCATCCGGTCGACGCCAACGAACTGTTCGTCCGCCTGCCGCTCGACATCGCCGACCGCCTGCTGCGCGCCGGTTTCCACTTCTACCCCTGGGGCGCGCCGCCCGCCGACCCGGAGACTGAAGCCGGCCTCTACCGCTTCGTCACCGCCTTCGACACCGATCTCGCCACCGTCGACGCCCTGCTCGCCGCCGCCCTGCCGACCACGTCAGAAAATACTTGATCGAAGCGCCGGGAGCGGCTATTAACCCGCCTCCCGGCTCTGGTCCCCATCGTCTAGAGGCCTAGGACATCGCCCTCTCACGGCGGTAACAGGGGTTCGAATCCCCTTGGGGACGCCAAGCCATCACCAGGTTGATGGCTTTCCAAGTATTTTTGCCCGGACTCCCCACACCAACCAGGGATGCTGCAGCGGATCGCCCGCGTGCATCGCGGTGGATGCCGCCAACTCTTCCTTTCATATCGCCCCATTTGTTGCCACAATGTTCTCATTCATGCGAGCGGCGGTGACCCATGGGCGATGATCACAGCGAACCGGTTCGTCTTGTCGAGGATGTGGATACCGGAGATCGGTTTCTCGTCTACCAGACCGAGAAGGGCCTTCGGATGGACATCCGCTTCGCGGGCGAAAGCCTGTGGATGACGCAGGCTCAGATCAGTCAGCTTTTCGGCCGCGATGTTTCAACGATTTCAAGGCATATCGCGAATGTGATCGAGGAAGGAGAACTCGACGAGGCGACTTCTTTGCAAAAAGTGCAAACAACCTCCGGTCGACCCGCAATCATATACAGCCTCGACATGGTGATCTCTGTTGGTTACCGGGTGTCGTCCGCCCAGGCGACGGTGTTCCGCCGCTGGGCGACGAGCGTTCTGGTCCAATATGCGCGCAAGGGCTTCGCCGTCGACTCGGCCCGCCTCAAGCAGCCCGACAACGCGGATCGTATCGCCGAGCTTCGCGAGATCATCCGGGACATCCGGTCCGACGAAGCCAATCTTTACCGGGAACTGCGCAGAATCTGCGCGATGTGCCAGGACTATGACGGCAAGACCGAAGCCGCCCGGGCGTTCTTCCAGCATACACAGGCGAAACTGGTCTACGCGGTGACGTCGCAGACTCCCGCCGAGATCATGGCCAGCCGCGCGGACGGCCATGCCCCGGACATGGGCCTCACGAATTGGCCGAACGACAACATCAGGAAGGATGACGTCACGGTCTCGAAGAACTATCTCGGCGACACCGAGATCAAGGAGCTGAACAGGCTGACCGGCATCATCCTCGACATTTTCGAAGATCAGCTCGAGCTCGGACGCCTGGTGATCATGGCCGACGCCACCCGCCTCCTCGAACGGCAGTTGAGCCAGCTGGGACGCGCCGTCCTGACCTCCGGCGGCAGCATCGGGATGGACACGGCCAAAGCGCACGCGGAGAAGCAATATGAAATCTTCGATGCGAAACGTAAGGCCGAGCGCCACACCGAAGCCGACCGTGCCATGCGCGCGTTGCGGGAGGCGGACAAATCCCTGCCCAAAGCCCGGCGCCCTCGCTCGCCGCGCTGATCGCCGGCTTCGCCACGAGTTTCCGCGACAATCGCCGCCGCCGCCGCTATCGTCGGTCTTCGGCGCCTGAGATGGCGGTTGCTTGTTGCGGGATCCGTGGATGCGTTTCTTCGTCCGTCACCGAACCCTTTACCGTTATTCGGTGCCGATCCGGCTCGCGCCCCATGTCTTGCGCCTGACGCCCCGCGCCCTGGGGGGCTTTCAGGCGTGGCAGGAATTTCTGATCGAGCCGCGGCCCTGGTCGCGGCGGGATGGCTTCGATGGCTTCGGCAATGGCCTGATCAACCTCGAATTCCCCGATATGGCGACCGATCATCTGAGCATCGAAAGCCGTTTCGAGATCGAAGTCGTGCCACCGCCCGCGCCGGTCGGCCTTTTCCTGTCGCCGCTGCCGTGGTGGGGCGCTTATGCCGGGGCGGAGTTTGCGCCCTATCTTGACGACAGCGCGCCGGAGCCCACGGTCGCCGCCTTCGCCAATGGACTGCTGGCCGATGTCGGGGGGGATGCCCTGGGCTTCCTGCACCACCTGAACCACACGCTCCACGGAAGGACCGACCGCCGCGTCCGCCTCGAGGGCGACGCCCGTTCGCCGGCCGAGACGCTGGCGACGGCGACCGGCGCCTGCCGCGACCTGACGGTTCTGTTCATGGCCTGCTGCCGGGGCTTCGGCATCCCCGCGCGGTTCGTCAGCGGTTACCAGGCGCAGGCCGAAAGCGTCGACGGCCAGCGTCATCTTCATGCCTGGCCCGAAGTCTTCCTGCCCGGCTTCGGCTGGACCGGCTTCGATCCGACCCACGGCCTGCCCGTGGCCGATGGCCATGTCGCGCTCTGCGCCGCCCCCACCCAGGAAGCGACCATGCCGGTCGAGGGGGGGTTCTGGTTCGACGGCACGGTGATCACCTCGACCCTCGACTACACGGTCGAGATCGATACGCGGCGCTGAGGCGCTCGGGGGTTCACCGGCCGGACGAGGCCGGCCCAGGCGGTCGCGAGGATTTCATGCCGTCCGCATGACATCCCCGATGCAGGATATTCAGGAAACGGCGTCGGCCTTCGCCTCGGCGGCGTGCCAGGCGAAGGCGGTGCGAACAATCGTGTCGACGTCGGAATGGCGTGGCGCCCAGCCGAAATGGCGCCGGATCGCCGAAGCGTCGGCGATCAGCGAGGGCGGAT
>NZ_JBAQRT010000167.1:0-3412 GCF_049306435.1 Zavarzinia sp. | reverse complement strand
GGCGAAGCCCGTGGGCGCGGCGGCGACGACGGTGCCGGCCACGATGCGGGCGACGACCATTGCGGCGCCGGCGAAGCCGAAGCGGGCGACGATCACGGTGCCGGTGCCGAAGCGGGCGATGACCGTGGTGGCAGCGAAACCGAGGCGGGCGACGACAAGGGCGCCGTCTCGGGCACCGACGGCGGCGGCGACGACGGCACGCCGGATCAGGGCAGCGGCGACGTCTCGGTGAACTGAAGTCCGGAGCCGCGATCGGGGGCGGGGATAACCCGTCCCCGACGAGGGGTCATTTCCCGCGTTTGCGTTTGAAGCGCTCGGGGATGTCGTGCCGCTTGAGCTGAAGCAGCAGATCATCCCGTTGTTCCGGGGTGAATAGTCGCAGCGGACAAATGATCGGCTGGAATTTGGTGATGTAGATAAGCAAAGCCTTGTCGCCCAGCGCCCAACCGAATGCCTGGCGTCATAATATGGAATTTTCGCCTTTACTTGCGGCGAATTTGAAGAACTCGTCATCCCACGAATAGTGGACGGACGAATTTTCTCCATAAAATTGATCGAATTGATTTCTGAAGTTGCGCCTGAGAGACCATCGCGCATAAAAGCCAAGTAAAACAAGAAAAATGAAATTGAAGCCTATGGGTAGGTCAAAAAAAGTGGATGGATAAAATAATCCGCGTAGAAAAAAGAAGAAGCTGGAAAAAATTGAAAAAAATACGATCCCCCGGATCCAGGGGCCGAGAGATCTCCACCACAACCAGAATAAAATAGATATTTGTTCGTCGCGTTGAAATGCGCCGCTGACTTCGTGGGGCTGCGCTGACTTCTCGAAATTCTGCATTTAAAATAAAATCCGCCTTCTTGGGAGGGGCGTTCTTGCCCCTCCCAAGAAGCATCCGCTATTCGGACTTGATCTTCACATAAGTCCCGGGAGCATCGCCCAGCACGCGCAGCTTGCCGTCGCCAGGGACGCGGGCGGGGACCATGGCGCCCGATTTCTTGGACATCCATTCTTTCCAGTCCGGCCACCAGCTGCCCGGATGTTCGGTCGCCTTGGACAGCCAGTCCTCGAAGGAAGCGGCGCCGGCCAGGTCGTCGTTGGTCCAGTGCTGGTATTTCTTCGCTTCTGGCGGATTGATGATGCCGGCGATATGGCCCGAGCCCGCGAGCACGAGGCGGACCGGCGCCTTGAAGGTGCGGGCGCCCCGGAACACCGAGCGCGCCGGGGCGATGTGATCTTCCCGGCTGGCGACGAAATAGAGCGGCACCTTCACCTTGTTCAGGAAGATCGGCACATTGTTCAGGGTGATCCCGCCCGGCTGCGACAGAAGGTTCTTCTGGTAGCATTCGCGCAGGTAGAACATGTGCATGGCGATCGGCATCCGCGTCGCGTCCTGGTTCCAGAACAGGAGATCGAAGGGGAAGGGATCGCGGCCGAGCAGGTAGTTGTTGACGACGAAGGACCAGATCAGGTCGTTCGCGCGCAGCATGTTGAAGGTTTGCGCCATGTCGCCACCTTCGAGGTAGCCCTTTTCCGACATGCGGTCGGCGATGAATTCGAGCTGATCCTCGTCGATGAAGACCGACAATTCGCCGGCTTCCGAGAAATCGACCTGGGCGGCGAAGAAGGTGCAGGCGGCGATGCGCTTGTCGCCGATGGTCTGCAGATAGGCGAGGGTGCCGGCGGTCAGCGTGCCGCCGATGCAATAGCCGATGGCATTGACCTGATGCTCGCCCGTCGCCTGTTCGATGGCATCGAGCGCGGCCAGCACGCCCTGGTTCATGTAACCCTCGAAGCCGATCTGGGCGAGCTTCGAATCCGGGTTTACCCACGAAACGACAAAGACCGTGAAGCCGTTGTCGACCGCCCATTTGATGAAGGAATTCTGCGGCTTCAGGTCGAGGATGTAATATTTGTTGATCCAGGGCGGCACGATCAGCAGCGGCCGCTTGAAGACCTTCTCGGTCGACGGCTCGAACTGCAGCAGCTCCATCAGATCGTTGCGGAAGATCACCTTGCCCGGGGTGACCGCGATGTTGCGCCCGACCTCGAAGGCATTGGGATCGGTCATGCGGATGGCGAGGCGGCCCTTGCCGCGCTCGAGATCCTCGAGCACGTGGTCGAGGCCGCGCACCAGATTCTCGCCATTGCTCTCGATCGTGACGCGCAGCACTTCGGGATTGGTCAGAACGAAGTTGGAGGGCGCGATCGCGTCGACGAACTGGCGGGTATAGAACTCGACCTTCTTCTTCGTCTTGGGGTCCAGCCCCTCGACGTCATGGACCGTGTTCTGGATCCAGCGGGCGGCCAGCAGGTAGGACTGCTTGATGAAGTCGAAGGCCTGATTCTCTTCCCAGCTCCGGTCCTTGAAACGCTTGTCGCTTTTTGACGGCGAGATCACCGGCGACGGCTTTTCCCCGAGCAGGCGTTTTGTCGCACTCTGCATCAGCTGGGCGTAGTCCTTCCACAGCTTGACCTGAGCATCGAGCATGTAGGAGGGATTCGAAATGATCTTGGCCGTCATCTCGAGGTAGGCGGCAACGAGGTTCTGCGGGTCGACATTCACGTTCTTGCGGACGATGTCCTGGCGTTCCATGAATTCCGCGACGAGCTTCCGGCAGCGTTTGGCCACTTCAACCATATTGCGGGCAAAGGCGGCGGGATCCGGGATCGGTTGCTGGTCTTTGCCGTGTTGATCGGCCATGAACCATTCCTTATTGTTGGGAGACTGACGGGCGTGGGCTTCCTCGTGCGGGGGAGTATAATTGGTCTGCGTTATGCGTTAAAGTCGACGTCTGTCTAAATTTTATGCGGCCCGCGCGGGCCGGGTCGGTTTGGGGTTCAATCCATGGTCGCTAGGGTCTTGCGGGGCGGGGAAGTGACGGCTCGTCTGGTGCCGTCCATCGTCGTGGCGGTCAGTGTCGCCTCGGCCGCGCTGGGCGCCGTGCTGGCCGTCGGCACGCCGGGGCTTGCCCAGTCCTCGACCGATTCGCGGACGCCGGGCGGCGATACCCCCGAAACGACGGGCGATGCCGACGCGGTGCGCCGGCCCGCGACCATCGAGGAAAGTTTCCCTTCCCTGTCGGCGGTGCCGTCGCGGCCCAAGCCCTCGACCACGGCGCAGGAGCGGATCTCGATCACCAACAGCCTGGCGGGCGACCGCCAGAATGCCCATTACACCAGCCAGGCCCTGCGGGGTGGCGAGGAAGCCGCGGCGCCGTCGCCGCGCAGCCTGCCGCCGGTCGCCGCCAGCGAAATCCGCGATCCGAACGACGAACGCCGCCAGGCCGCCGAGGCCAAGGGTATCACCGCTTTTGGCAGTTATCAGCGCCGGGCCGATGGCGGCCAGGTGCCGCCGCCGCTGCCATCGGTGCCGGAAGCGGCGTCCTATTCCAGCCGTCCGGCCGCCAATAC
>NZ_JBAQRT010000166.1:0-3020 GCF_049306435.1 Zavarzinia sp. | reverse complement strand
GATCGTCGCCGAGGTCGAGCCTTCGCCATCCTCGCGCCAGCCGGGCGGGCCGAACAGCGCCATGACCCGGGCGCGCCAGCTCGTCGCCGCGCGCAGGTCGCGGGCGATGCCGACCCATTCGTGGAAGCCGATCACCAGCGGATTGAAACTGCCCAGGTTCTTCACGATGCCGTAACGCGGCGGGTCTTCCGCCCGTTCGGGCTCGAAGGTGCCGAACAGCCGGTCCCAGATGATCAGCGTGCCGGCGTAATTGCGGTCGAGATAGCGGGGATTGGTCGCGTGGTGCACCCGGTGGTGCGACGGCGTGTTGAACACGGCCTCGAGCCAGGCGGGCATCCGGCCGATCGCCTCGGTATGGATCCAGAACTGATAGGCCAGCGACAGGCCATGGGCGGTCGCGATCGCCTCGACCGGAATGCCGAGCAGCGGCATCAAGGCATAGGGCGCCCAGGAACCGGCGATCAGCCCGGTCCAGGGCTGGCGCAGCGCGGTCGAGAGATTGTAGTGCAGCGACGAATGATGGGTGACATGAGCCGCCCACCACAGGCGCCATTCATGGCTCAGCCGATGGCTCCAGTAGAAGCAGAAATCCTGCACCATGATGACGAGGGGCAGCGCCCACCAGATGCGGGCGTCCCAGTCGATCAGGCGATACTGGTAGAGCCAGGCGAACAGCCCATAGAGTAGAAACGCGATCAGCGCCCCGTCGACCAGATTGCCGAGGCCCATGGTGAGGGAGGCGACACTGTCGCGCCATTCGTAAGAAACACCGCCCCGCCGCTTCATCCAGAACAATTCGGCGAGGACGAGGATAACGAAACCGGGAATGGCATATTGGAGAAGGGCCAGCATTTCCATGGCGGGATGCTTTCCTCAGGCCTTGGCGAGGCGGCTCAACCGCTCCGCCCAGGGACGGGTGTCGGCGTCGCCGGTCGAGGCCAGCACGAAATGATGGCGGCCGAAATCCCTGGTCTCGATCACCAGCCGGCCGCCCTGAAGACTGCAGGCGGTGACGTCGCCGGGGCCGAGCAGGCGGCTGGGTAGTTTGTCGCCGAAGGCGAAGACGAGGCCGAGGCGGGCGCCGCGCCGGTCGGTCGCCAGGGCCGCGCGGCGGTCGGCGGCGACCCAGACATCCTCCGCCTCGAAATCCTGCCAGTCCTCGCCGAGGCGCCGGCGGGCGAGGCCTTCGTCCAGCGCCGGGGCCGTCGCCCCGCGCGAGGCGAGATATATGGCGCCCATCAGACCGGCAGCCGCGAATGCCGCCAGAACCAGCGGCAAGACCTCTTCCATCCGTCCCTCCCGGAACCTTATTCTGACACCGTCAGGCGGTGCTTGTTCGTGAGCAAGGCTCACTTTAAAGTGCGGCCGCCATGGCGCCAAGCGCAATTGCGCCCGGTATCCGCAGGAGGAATGCGAAAATGTCCGTCGTCCACGTCTGCCCCCTGGCGGAGCTGACCCGGGTGGCGCGCCGTGTCCGGCCCAGCCATGTCGTCACCCTGCTCGATCCCGGCGACTGGCCGGAAACGCCGGAAGGCATCGCGCCCGAGCGCCATCACCGCGTCGGCGTCCATGATTACGCCGAGCCGGTGGACGGCATGACCATCCCCGAGGACGAGCATGTGCGCGGCCTGATCGAGTTCCTGCGCGGCTGGGACGCCAGCGCGCCGATCCTGATCCATTGCTGGGCCGGGATTTCGCGCTCCAGCGCCAGCGCCCTCATCACCCTCGCCCTGCATAATCCGGGGCGGGAGCTGGAGGCGGCGCAGGCGATCCGGGCGCAGTCCGCCATCGCATCGCCCAACCGGCGCATCATCGGCATCGCCGACCGCCTGCTCGGCCTCGACGGTCGGCTGAGCGCCGCCGCCGCCGCCATGGGGCCATCGCGCCTCGCCTATGTGAACGAGCCGTTCGAGGTGCCGCTGAACCTCTGGCGCGACTGAAACGACAACAAGCCGCAAAAGCGGACAAGGGGAGAGAACATGGCAAAATCGGTCTTCATCACCGGGGCCGCGCGCGGCATCGGCGCCGCCATCGCGCGGCGTTTCGCCCGCGAGGGTTATGTCCTCGGCCTCGTCGACCTGAACGGGGAAGGCGTCGCCGCCCTCGCTCGCGAACTGGGGCCGGAGCGCTGTTTCCATGCCCCGCTCGACGTGACCGATTTCGCCGCCTTCGAGCGGGTGCTGGGTGATTTCGTCACCGCGGCCGGTGGAAGGCTCGATGTTCTTATCAACAACGCGGGTGTCGCCAAATTCGCCCCCTTCGACCAGATCACCCCGGCCTTCCACGCGACCACGATCGACGTGAATTTCAAGGGCGTGGTCCATGGCTTCCACGCCGCCCTGCCGCATCTGAAGAAGACGCCGGGCGCTTCCGTGGTCTCGCTCTGCTCGGCCTCGGCCCTGTATGGCGTGCCGGGGCTCGCGGTCTATTCCGCGACGAAATTCGCCGTCCGCGCCCTGACCGAGGCGCTGGCCCAGGAATTCGAGACCCATGGCATCAAGGTCTCGGACATCATGCCCAGCTTCGTTCATACCGACATGGTGCACAGCCAGGGCGCCGACACGGACAAGGCCCTGTCGAAGATGGGCGGCATTCCCCACACCCCGGAAGACATCGCCGAATTGGCCTGGAAGGCGGTTCAGGGCGACAGGCGGCATTGGCCGGGCAATGCGGAGGTCGCCATGGGGCTCAGGCTCGCCGGTCTGTTCCCGGGGATGCTGCGCCGGATGATGGCGCCGATGAAGGCGATGCGCTGAGGCCGGCCTTGCGCCAGCGGGCCGGGCTCTGCCCGGTCCAGCGGCGGAAGGCGCGGACGAAGACGGCGGCTTCGGCATAGCCGAGGCGGGCCGAGATCGCCTCGACCGCCAGGCTGCCGCTAGACAGGAGATGTTTCGCCTCGGCGAGGCGCAGGTGGTCGCGCTCGGCGGTGAAACTGGTGCCGGCGGCGTCGAGGGCGCGTTGCAGGCTGCGCAGGCTCATGTTCAGCCGCGCCGCCGTCGCCTCCGCCGTCGGGGCGAGGC
>NZ_JBAQRT010000165.1:0-29495 GCF_049306435.1 Zavarzinia sp. | reverse complement strand
GGCCGAGGCCGCGGCGAGGCCGCCGACATCGGCCACAGCGGCCACGGGCGTACCGACGGAGGCTCCCGAGACCTGGAAATTGTCGGCGTTCACCACCACCTGGGCGGCGACGAAGAGACTGCCCGAGACCCGCACGCCGGCATCACCCGCATCGACCGTGCCGCGCGGCGCGATCAGATAGACGTCGGGATCTTCGCCGCTTTCGGCCGGATAGGCCGCGATGCCGGCGCCGCTGGTCGAACCGGCCCGGTCTTCCTCGACGAAGAGATCCTGATTCACCTTGACGACGACGGGCGGGACATTGGCCGTGGTCTTCGGCCCCTGCCCGGCGTTGAGATCGCCGTTCGACGACCACAGGGTGATGTCGCCGCCTGCCCGGGTGTAGAGACGGCTCTGGTTCAGCAGGAAATCGCCGTCGGTGAAGCTCGAGATCGCGCCGCCGCGCAGAGTCAGCACGCCTTCGAGCCCGGTCGGGATCGCCTCGATCACGGCGGCGAAGGGCGAGATGAAATTGGCCCCGTCGGCATTGCCGGCATAGAGCCGCCCGCCGTCATAGGCCCGCCGCGCCGCCTGTTCGCTGGTGCGGACGGTCGAGCCGGCGATGACCCGCCCGCCCGGCCCGAAGATGGCGATATCGCCGCCCCGGGCGGTCTGCAGCGTCGCCAGCCGCAGATCGAGGTCGCCGGTCTGCCGGCGGGCGACGATGTGATCGACCGCGCCCTTGCCCGTCGCCAGCGCATCGAGCACCTGGGCATTGAAGGCCGTCTGCTCGGCCGCGCTCAGGGTGACGAGCGCGCCATCCTCCAGCTTGCGATAGATGCCGTCCACCAGTTGGGCGGTGAAGTCGTCGGTCCCCACCGTGACCGTGTACCCATCATCGGCGAGACGGTCGAGCCCCGCCGCGAGATCGGCGCCATAGCCCTTGAGGGTCAGCAGGTCGCGGACCGAGGCGAAGTCGTCTTCCGCCTCGCCGTTGGCGGTGTAACCGCGATCGGCCGGGAACAGGCGGCTGATGGCGGCATAGCCCCTTGCGCTTTCGCCGAAGGACGGGCTTTCGGGATTGGCGAAGGCTTCCAGCTCGTCGAAGAACAGCCCGGTCAGGAAGGGCCGCTGGTCGAGGTCGGGAAGCGCGACGAAGACGGCATAGGCTTCCTCGGCCGTCACATCGACGCGGCCATAGGCGGCGAGGAGATCGGCCGGCCGATGCGCCTTCATCCAGGTGACGAGGCTGGCCGCGTGGAGCGGCACCCCGCCCTCGGTGACGAGTTCGTCCGGCAGCGCCGCGACCTTGGCCGGATCGACGTAATAGTCGCGCAGGGCATCGAAATCCGCCCCGCCGGCGACGCCGAACAGGACCGAGACATCGGCGCCCGTTTCCGCCAGATAGGGGTTCCATTCGTTGCCGACCGACAGGATGCCGCCGCCATAGGTCTCGGTCACGGCGGCCAGCTTGGCATCGCCGATGTTGCGGATCGCCGTGATGTCGGCCGAATTCAGGAAGGGGCCGAGGTCGCGCCCGGCCTCGATCACGAAACTGCCCGGCCCGCCGATCACGAATGTATTGCCGAGAACCGCCGGCCGCAGGTCGGCCAGGATGGTTTCCGGCCCCTCGAAGCCGGAGGCCGGGGCGACCAGTCGCGTCGTCGCGGTGATGTCGCGGCCGGCGGTGATCCTGGTGATATCCGAGACGGCGACATTCTGGCCGAAGAACATCATGTTCACGATGTCGCGGCCGGCGGCGATACGCGCCTGTTCGGCGACCGACAGGATCAGGCCGCCGCCCGTCCCGCCGATGTCGAGACCGGCGGCGATGCGCACCGGCCGTTCGTCGCCCGCGTGGGTGATGGCGCCATTGTGCTGGCGGGTGCGCTCGCTGTCGCTCGTGCTCGAGAACACCGCCGGGAAGCGGAAGGCCAAGCCCTGGCCGAGGACCGCGCCCTGCAGGGCGAATTCGCTGAAATAACCGGGCAGCAGGCCGGGATCGGCATCGAGCATGGCGATGCTGGCGCCGAGGATGGAACCACCGGCGAGCAGGTCGAGATTACCCGTCGCGCCCGGCATCATCAGGACCGCGCCGGCCTCGCCCGCGACATCGATATCACCCCGCAGACTGACCGCCGAAACGCGGGCCGGCCAGACCGCGTTGAAGCTGGCGCTGGGCTGAAGATCGCTGACCAGGGTGAAGTCCGCACTGTTGACGAAGCGAAGATCGCCACCGGCGACCAGTTCGACCGAAGCCCGCTCGGTCGTGAAACCATAGGCATTCACTTCGTCCAGCAGATAGGTCCCGCTGGCGCCCGGGCCATCGGCCGCGACCGAGGCAATGCCCTGCAGCGCGATGTCGCCCGGCGCCGAAACCTCGATCGTGGCGTCGAACAGACGAAGGCCGAGGCTGTCCTCGATGGCGCGGATGCGCCCGGCGGCATCGGGCGCCGCCACGGTGCCATCGGCCACGATATCGCCGCCGGCGCCGATCACGGCCTGGCCCGACCAGATATCGAACAGACCGCCAAGAATGTCATTTCCGGCCTGGGCGAGAAGATCGCCACCGCCGAAGGTGACCAGGGTCTTGACGCCGTCGTCTCCGGTCACGGTCCGGGCGCTGCCGCCCGCGACGAGGTTGAGGTCGACGAGATCCGCCCCGGCGGAAACCGACAGCGTGCCACCGCCCAGGGTGGCGATGCCATCGGTGAAACCGTCGAGCCCCGGTGTCGCCACCGCGAGATCGGTGCTGGTGCCGACCGCCCCCGTCAGCCAGGACTGGCCGGATTTCGCGCCTTCGATCCTGCTGCCGCGAATGCTGCCGAGGGCACGCAGGGTAATGTCGCCGCCACCCGTGAGGTAGCGGCCGGCGCTCGCCGCCGCCACCGCGTCATGGCCGGTCGTGTAGATCGCCGCGCCGCCGAGGCTGTAATTCGCGCCATCGGTGCCGACATAGGTCGGCAGGGCCTGCGTCCGGTCGTAGAGATCGATATCGCCGGTCGCGTCGAGGCGGATGGAGCCGCCGCCCGTCCGCACGACATTGCGCGCGAGCCCGGGGGCGATGCCGCCCTCACCGCCACCACCGCCGCCGCCTCCGCCGAAGGGCGACGGCAGGCCGAAGGCAGTGAAATAGGCGGGAAGATCGGCCGCCACGGCTTCCGCCATGTAGTTGACGACCCAATATTGCAGGACCGCGGCGGCCCCCGAAAGATAGCCGTCGCCATAGACGTCGGGCGCGCCGTAACGCTCCACCAGCGCCGCGAGTTCGGGATCCGTGCCATTGTCGAGGGCATCGAGGAAGGCCGCCCAGGCTTCGCGCGACTGGATGCCCGAAGCGTCATCCGCCGTGTCCCACGACAGGTCGATTTCCAGCACCGTGTCGGCGCCCAGCGCCTCGGCAAGCTCCGAACCGGCGACGAAATGCGACTCCTCGTCCGGGAAGGCGCTGCCGAGGAAGAGGTCGTTGTTGCCGACATCGAAATAAAGATCGATCTCGACCGGCCCGGCCGCGGCCGAAGCCTCGATCCCGGCATAGGAGCGATAGGGATTGAAGGTGATGCTGGCCGTGGCACCGCCCCGAAGCGCACGAGGGTCCGCGCTGTCGAGACGGGATCCGGCGACGAGGCTGTAGGAACTCGTGGCGGCCGCGCCGCAATCAAGCGTGCCGCACAGGCTGGGGAAGGCGACCATGTAGGACAGCGTGTCGACGCCGGTTTTCGCGTCCGCGCCATTGGCCGCCGGATCGTAACCGAGCGAGATCGTGGCGCCGCCGCCCCCGCCGCCGCCATCGCCGCCCAGAATCGTATAGGGCGCGCCGCTGGCCAGCGCGTTGAAGCCATAGACGTAGTAATAGAGGCCGAGACTGTCGAGCCCGCCGAAACGCTGGAAGGCGAATTGATAGGGCTCGCCGCTGCCGTCCCCCTCGCCCGCGTCGCTGGTGACGAGCACCGGCGCGCTGTAGGAGAAATAGCCATCGGTCAGGCTGCCGTCGAGACGCAGGTCGCCGCCGGCCCGGAAGGTGATCGCCGGCGCCTCGCCCCGCACGTCGCCGCCACCGGTGCGGTAGGTCATCCTGGTGTAACTGGCGAAGATCTCGGCCTCCGCCCCGGGAGTCACGGCGCTGACGCCGCCGCCGAGCCGGGTCATCAGCCCGGCCGCCAGGGCGCCGGTGACATCGACCGTGCCGGCGCCGAGGTTCCAGCTGGACGCCAGCGTCACATTGCCGTCGAAAGCCAGTTCGATACCCGGCCGGGCATGGAAATTGTCCGAGGCGACCAGTCCGCCCAGGTCGCCATTGGCCGCCGAAATATCGAAATCCTGCACGAAGGAGACGAGGGTTCCCTCCCCTTCGTCGCCGAGGAAATTCACCCGGCGCAGGGGATTTCGGGTGCCATTCGCCTTGGCGGGGTCGAGGTCCTCGCTGACGTCGAGGGTGATCGTGTTCGTCGCCTCGTCCAGGCTGACGCCGGCATAATCGCCGCTGGCCGCGACCTCGCCGAGGTCCCAGCGCTTGTAAGCCTCGAGCACGATCTCGCGCGCCCCGACCAGGGAATCCGCATCGGCGAGCGAGACCTTCACCGTGTCGGCGCCCGGCGCCTCGATCAGCGGGCTGCGGATGGTGATGGTGCCGCCCCGGTCGCCCGCGACCGCCTGGGCATACGTGGTGCCGTCGCGGGTGATGTCGACCACGCGATCCGCGCCATTCTCGGCGGAGACATCGATGACGGCGCCCCGCGCGATGCTGATGGTGCCATCCCCCTGGGTCGCCAAGAGCACGTCGCCACCGGAGGCCTGGCGGCTGTCCCCGGTGCCATAGCCTTCGGCCGAGGCATCGATCCGCGCGCCATCGGCCAGCGCGACGCCGTCCCGGCCGAACAGGCCGATATCGCCGCCCGAAATGCCGGAGGTATCGATCGTGCCGGCGATCGCGACCCGGCCGCCATCCGCCGTCAGGCTGACGCTGGACGCGGTCAGCGTCTCGCCCGCGCGAAGGCTGAGGTCGCCCGTTCTGGTCCTTATATCGAAGGCGCCGTCGAAGCCCCGGGCGCCGACATCGGCCGCCAGCAGGGCAAGATCGAAACCGCCCAGGCTGTCGAGACTGAAGCTGCCGCCCGAGGTCCGGCCCGTGCCGTCCAGGGTCCCGCCGAAATTGACCGCGCCGGCCGCGGCCGACAGGGTGAGACGTCCCGCCGCCCCGGCCCCGCCGCCGACCGAGACCAGCGATCCCGCGCCAAGCTCGATATCGCCGCCCGCCGTCACGAGGCTGAGGCTGCCCGCCGGGGCCGCCTGTTTCACCGGGTCGGTGGCATCGCCGAATGTCTGGTCGTAACCCGGGGTGGCGACGACGCTGCCAGCGCCGAGCGTGATGCCGTCCTCGGCTTCAAGCCGCAGGGTGCCCGCGGTGGCCCGCAGGGTCGCGCCCGTAACCTCTATGGTCTTGCCGATCACGGTCAGGGACGAGCCGGCGGTGCCGGCGGGCGCGGCGGTACCGCCACCCGTGATCGTGACCCGGCCGCCGGACGCCAGCGTCATGGCCGACACGCCGCTGGCGGCATCACCGATGTAACTCGTCCGGATGGAAAGATCGGCGTCGCCGACATCGAGGCGACCATCGCCGCCACCGAAAATGCCGGTGTCGGCGACGATATCGACCCCGCCATCCTCGAAGCCGAGGGTGCGGATCGCGCCATTGCCGATGGTCAGGCTGCCGGTGTCGATCGAAAGCCGGGCATCGCCGCAATCGGCGGCGCAGGCGGACAGTGTGGCGCCCGTCTCGTTCGACAGGGTCAGGGCGTCGGAGCCCAGCGTGACGAGGCCGCCCTCGCGGGCGATCAGGGCCGGCGCATCGAGCCGCAACGTGCCGAGATCGTAATGGCCGTCGTCGAAGGCGATGCCCTGATCGGCCCTTATGGTCAGTTGCCCGGCGGCGGCGAAACGCGCCAGCAGGGCGGGCGTGACCACCAGGCCGTCGATACCCGTCGCCGCATCGCTGAAGGTCACGGTGCCGGCGCCGATCGCCAGCGCCTTCGCCGCGATGGCGGCCCGGCTGGCGATGTCGAGATCGCCCGCGGAATCGATCGCGACCGCATCGCCAGCCAGTTGCGCGGCGCCGACCGAAACCATGGCGCCGGTCAGGGGGCCGGTCCCTTCGCCCCGCAGCCGGGTGACCAGTCGCTCGCCGCCATTGGCGACGCGCAGGAAGGCACCGCCTTCGCCATCGCCGACGACGAAGGCGCCGGTGCCGCCGTCGCCACTGCCGGCGGCCAGGATCGAGGCGCCATCGCGAACCGATATGCCGTCGTCGGCGATCAGCGCGACATCCGCCGCCGACAGGGGATGGGCCGCGTCATTGGCGATGGTGATGCTGCTGGCGGTGACATCGATCGACGT
Source organism: Zavarzinia sp. (assembly GCF_049306435.1). NCBI lineage: Bacteria > Pseudomonadati > Pseudomonadota > Alphaproteobacteria > Rhodospirillales > Zavarziniaceae > Zavarzinia > Zavarzinia sp. Next base: position 23,123 of record NZ_JBAQRT010000165.1, on the reverse strand, counting down.
CGTGCCATCCGCCCGATCGGTCCTGATGCCGCCGATCAGCAGACTGCCGGCGCCGAAGGCGGACAGTCCGTCGGCCGACAGGCGGACGATGCCGTCGCTTGCGCCTCCATCGACCGGGCCGGCGGTAACGAAAATATCGCTGCCGCCGATATCGATCTGGGCCGCGCGGCCGCCAGCTTCCGCCCGGGCATCCACCGCCGCCTCGATGATCAGGCGCGCCGTCGGATCGAGGACGAGGCGACCGGCATCGATGCCCCGGCGGGGCACCGTCGCGTCGTCCCGCGTCGCCGCTTCGGCGAAGTAGTCATTGCCTTCGGTTATCGTGTAACGTGACTGGTTCATCACCGTCTCGCGCGGGGTAACGTCGAACAGATGCACCGTCGAGGATTGCGTGCCCGAGAGGGCATCGCCATAGCGGCCGGAGACCGCCAGCGTGCCATCCGGCGTCGCGAGGCCGGTGCCCGCCGCGACCGAGGTCGCGTCCGTCCGCTCGACGACGCGCATACCGCCGGGCAGCAGGGCATAGCGGGCGGGCAGCAGCGTGTACCAGCCGGCGGCGAGGCCCGGCGCGGCATCGAGCCAGACCCGCTTGCCGACGCCCGAGCCCGAGGCAAGATCGTAATCCGCCGCGTAGATCGGATCATAGGCCGCGACCGTCGCCTCCGACAGGCCGGGGACGATGGCATAGACCTGACGGCCGTCGGGATATTGCAGCCCGGCATTGCCGGTCGAGGCATCGGCATTCAGGCGCGACAGGACATCGTGGGAGCCGCCGGTGCCCGGCACGAATTCATAGGCGAAGACATCGCCGCCGCCCGACAGATCGATGCTCGATCCCTCGGCGAGATCGATGGCGTCGCCCGCGATATGCAGCGTGCCCGTGGGCGCCGCCTTCAGCGGATCGGAGCCCGTCGGTGCGAAATACCATTCGGTGCCGTCGGTCGTCGTCCCATAGGGGATCGACTGGCCGCCGGCGCTGACCGAGGTGATGCTCCCGGGCGCGAGGGTGACGCTGGTGGTCGCGGGGGCGAAGGTGCTTTCCGGCTCGCCATCGGTGCCACCGGTCACATAGGGCTGGTGACTGCCGAGGGTGATGGTGCCGAAGGGCGCGAAGAGGGCGCCGCCCTGGGCGATATGCGCCGCCTGCACGGTCAGGCTGGCGCCGGCCGAAAGCGGTGCCGTGGTCACTTCGCCCTTGCGGCCGAAGCTGATCTTGCCGTTGGCCGCGGAGGAGGTGATGGCGAAATCCGTGCCCGTCGTCGGATAGAGGCGGCCGGCGACGAGGGTGAGATTGCCCGCGGCGGCGATATGGCCGCGCAGGGTCGTGGGGATGGTCTCGTTCCCCGGCAGCAGGGCCTGCCAGGGCCGGGCGCCGATCAGGCGCAGATCCTCGTCCGCTTCGAGGCGAAGGCTTGACACGCTGCCGTCGACGACGAGGGCGCCGGTGACATCGATCGCCGTCGCGTGGAAGGTCACGCTGCCGAGACCCCGGCCCCCGGCGGGGGTGGAGACCGTGTCGAACAGGCCGGAGCCGAAGCCGACGTAACCGGCCTCGACCAGCAGCTTGCCGCCAAGGCTGGAAATGCGCGGCAGATAAAGGTCGCGCACGGCGGAATCGCTGATGTCGAAACGCGGATCGACGGCGTAATCCCGGCTTTCCAGCAGGAAGGCCCGGCGCAGGGACAAGGAAACATCGCCCTTGCCCGTGACGCTGCCGAAAACACGCAGCGTATCGAAACCCGCCGCCTCGATCTGGTCGGCGGACAGGGTGTGGGCGGTCGCGGTCGTCGAGGCCTGTTCGGTCAGGACGAGGTCGGAGACTTCGAGCGTGCCGCCCAGCGCCCTCGCATCGCCGCCCGTCGCGTCGATGTCGGCGGCGCGGTCGAGGATCAGGCCGCCAGGGGCGGACAGGGTGCCCCCCTCGCTCCAGACATCGGTCAGGGCGTAACCACGCCCGTTCAGCATATTACCCGTGCCGGTCCTCTGGTCGAGCCGGCCGGAGACGCCCGACAGGTCGAGACGGGCGCCGCCATCGACGGCGATCGACCGTTCGGCGCGCAGGAGGCCGTAACGGACGCCATTGTCGACGCCCAGTTCGCCCAGAAGATCCTCGTTGGCCCGGAAGGGCAAGCCGGCGAGCGTGTGGGAGGCCAGCGCCTCGATCGTGCCGCCGGCGATCACGCGGCCATCGCGGATCATCCGGCGATCGCCGTCGAGCGCGGCGCGCGGGTCGAGGATGATGGTCCCCGAAAGATCGGTCACGCTGCCTTCGGCGAGGCGTATCCCCTCGCCTTCGCCCAGAAGACCGAGGAGGTAGAGCGCATGGCTGCCGGCGAGTTCGCCATTGGTCAGCAGCGTGCCATCCTCGTTCGTGATGCCGAGGGTATTGAGATCCCCGGCCTCGATCCTGCCCGCATCATTATAGGCGAAGGCCTCCGACAGATCGTGCACGCCATGGGCGAGGCCATCGCCGCCATAGATCAGGGGCATCACTTCGGACTGGGTGATGCGGCCGCCGTGCAGCACGATGCTGCCTTCGTTCAGCAGCTTGGGCACGGTCAGATGGGCGCCCGCCTCGCCGATGATGCGACCGCCTTCGGCGACATGAAGCTCGAGCAGGCCGCCGAGGGTGAGGTTCACCGCCTTGCGGTCGTAAGCCTCGTCCGGCACGGCCGCGCTGACGATGCGATAGAGGTCGCCGCCGGTCTCGAGCGCGGCGAGACGGGACGCGAGGCCCGCATCCGGATAGGCCGGGAACAGGGACTGACTGAGGTTCAGCGTCTCGCCCGCGCCGATGCTCAGGGTCTGGGTCGCCAGCACCGCGTTGGTGCCGCCGTAACCATCGGCGAAATCATTGGCGAGCAGCGCGGTCTTGTAGGAGGTCAGATTATAGGCGCCGAAGCCCGCCGTGGTGAAGAAGTCGAGGGACAGGGCCGTCACCCCCGCCGCCGCCGTCTCGCCGAAGGCGATGCCGGGCGCGGTCAGGGTGAAACTGCCGCCGCCGGCGAAGCCATTCGCCAGGATGGAAGCGGGATCGAACACGACCTTCGCGTTGATGCGGTCGGGGTTCAGCGGCACATAGGCGGTTTCATTGCCCGAACTGTCGGCGAAGGCGAGCCCGCCGACCCGGAAGCCCGACAGGCCGCCGGACAGACCCGAGGTCGTGGTGCTGATCTGGGCATAGGTCGTCTCGCTGACGAGGGCGATATCGCCGCCGGTCGCGGACAGATCGAGGCTGCCGTCCGGCCGGACGCGGCCGCCGCCGGTGACATCGAGCGTGGCCTTGCGATCGACGATGATGCTGCCGCTGATGTCGGTCGCCTTGCGCGGCGCGGTCGGGTCCTCGGGATCGGCATAGGCCGCCTGGGAGAGGCGTTGACCATCCCGGTCGTAGGCGGCGGCGAGATTGGGCGCGGCATAGAGCGAGATCGAGCCGCCATCGAGCCAGGCGCCGCCCTCGCCCCCGGTCGTGAATTGCCCGAGGTCGTTCACCCAGCGGCCCCGGGTCGACAGATTGCCCGAGACAAGAATGTCGTAATCGCCGAGCGTATCGCCCACAGCCTTGTCGCCAAAGGCGGAGCCGCCCCAGACATGCTCGCTGAGCCCCCGGGAATTGAAGGTCTCGAGCGAGATGAGGCCGCCCGCCGCGGTGATGTCGCCCGCGACCGTCAGGGTCCGTCCGGCCAGGGCATCGAAGATGCCGCCGGCGATCAGATCGACCCTGGCGTCGCTCTCCACCGTGATGCTGCCCGAGGTATGGATCGAGACCTGTGCCGCGCCACTGTCCGACAGCAGGCTGTCGGAGATTTCCATGGTCTCGCGCCGCGCCTCGGGCAGGAGGGAGGACGGGCTGCGGGTCCGCCGGATCAGGCTGCCGTCCGCCCCGACCGAGACGGACTGGCCATAGCCGAAGCCGGCCGCGAGATCGCCGTCATCGGCGTCGGCGACGATGGCGACATCGGCGCCGCCGGTCGTCGTGGTCAGCAGCTGGAAATAGAGGAAGGCGCCGCTGGGCAATTGCGAGGCGCTGGCCTGCAGGTGACGGGAATCGCCGAACAGCGTGCCGGCGGCGGTGCCCACGGTGGCCGACTGGCGCTGGCGGCTGCCGGCGAAGGCTTCGCCATGGAAGTCGCCGTCGAAGGCGATGGCCGATGCCTTGACGACGAGGGCCCCGGCGTCGCGCCCCTCGGTGAATTCCGCGACCGTGCGGCCCCCGGCGGTCAGCGGCGAGACCCAGCTGCCGCCCGTGCCCCAGCGCCCCTGGTCGAGGGTGAAACCCTTGTAGATGCCGGCATAGATCGTGTCGGGATCGGCATCGCCGATATCGACGATGGTGCCATCGGCGGTAACCAGACGGGTCGTCTGCACCCGGCCGCCCTCGTAACGCAGCCAGCCGCCGGAGACATCGATGATCGCCCCCGCCTTCACCGCGACATCGCCCGCCAGCGCCCCGTCGCCGGTGCCGGCGAAACCCTGGGCGCCCAGGGTGACGGTACCGCCCGTGGTCATCAGCTCCGCGACGCCGACGCCGACCTGCGCGTAATAGCTGGCGGCATCGATCAGCGGCGAACCGATCCAGGCGACGCCATCGTCGCGCACGCCCGACAGGCGGGGATCGACATAGACCGTCTCGCCATTGAGGAAGCTGTTGCGCAGCAGCGGCGAATTGGCCAGTTCGTTCCCCTTCAGGGGGCCGATTTCCAGCACATTGCGCGACAACGGAACGAGGACATCCTTGAGACCGGCGACATCGATCGTCGCGCCCGTGTCGATGAAGACTCGGGACTGGCCCTGGCCCTGGCGGTCGTCCGCCCCGGTCGCGCCGGAAATCGCGCCGATCGAGACATCGGCGCCGGGGGCATGGATCAGGGCATCGCGGCCGATCTCGATCCGGGCCGACGGATCGAAGCCGGTGCCGCCATAACCATTGCGATTACCGATGAAGATGCTGGACGATTTGAAGGCGGCGATGGAATCCGCATCCTGCGGGATCACATCCGTGCCGGCATCCGCCTCGATCGCCAGGATGGCGCCGGGCGCCAGCTTCACGTCGGCGGCGGACAGCACGATGGAGCCGTTGCGCGAGACGCTGGTGGTCGAGGACAGCATACCCTCGTTGATCACGGCGCTGAAGCCGCCCAGGGTGATATTGCCGCGATCGGCCTCGATCAGGCCGGTTTCGGTGTTGAGGACGTAATCGTCCGGATCGCCCAGATTGCGCACGCTGGTCGCGACCACGCCGCGGATATTGGGATCGAGGCTGGCCGCCGTCCCTTCCGAGCGGCGCAGCAGAACCTCGCGCCCGGACTGGAGCACGACCTGACCGCCGGCCGCGGTCAGATGGCCGGCGTTCACCACCTTGGGGCCGGTCAGCATGATCAGGCCGTCGGCCCCGGCCTTCAGGCGAGCGCCCGCCTCGACGATCACGCTGCCTTCGATGTTCTCTTCGTTCCGCGTGGTGCCGTCGATGCCGATACGCTGGGCCGAGAAGGTGGCGCCGTCCTGCACGGAGGTGTCGTTGTAACCGAGCAGGCCGGAGGCGAGGAATTCGGCATTGCGATCGGCGATGCTGCGCGGATCGACCCGGCCGACGTCATAGGCGCGGCCGATTTCCAGCGTGCTGGCGACCAGGCTGTGGGTATCGACCTGCGCCGTGCCCGAGAACAGGATGCCGTTCTGGTTGATGACGAGAACCGTGCCATCGGCCTTGATCGAGCCGAGGATCTGGCTGGGCGCCGGGGCTTTCGACGCGTCGCGCCGCCCGGTCGCGGGATCGATCTGGCCGACGACGCGGTTGAGCGCGACCCAATCCGCGTTGCCCTGCTGGTCGAAGGTCAGCGTCGTTTCGCTGCCGATGTTGAATGTGTCCCACGACAGGATGGCGCGGCCGTCGGTCTGCTTGATCGTGACGTTGTATCGCCCGTCCTCGACCTCCTGCGTCGGCGCGTCGGCGTTGATCCAGTCGGTCAGGCCGTCGGTGGTCGAATTCGGATTGGCGACCGGTTTCAGCCCGCCGACCCCGAGGCCGTTGGGCACGGTCGAGCGGATCGCCGCCGCCGCGTCCCGCGCGGCCGATTGGGCGGCCCGCATGGCCTGCAGGGCCTGGGTCGTCCGCGACAGGGAATCGCGGCCGCGCCGCGCGGCTTCCTGCGCCGCCGCGTTTACCGCCGCCTGACCGGAGACGACCGGCGCCACCGGAGAGGCGGGGCCACCGCTCAGGATATTGCGCGCGTCGGCGCCGGATCCGGCGACCAGAAGGGCGACGATACTGGCCCCGGCGAGGAGCCCCGCCCGGCGGAAACAAACCGCATTGCGCAAACCACCAGCAGCCGATGCCGCGACACGCCCCCGAACAAACATCTGACGCCACACCCCCCGCAGGTCCGAACGGCTACATAACGCACGGCAATGCTGCGAATTCCGGTGCGCTTCGATGAAATTTGCGCGGCAGTTTCATGGCAGTCCGCGACGCGCGGCGACCGCCCTTCGGGGCGGCCGCCGCGCCACGTTCAGGCCACAAGGCTGTCGGTGAAGCGGATCTGGCTGGCCAGCACCGCGTCGGTCAGCGCGGCGTCGAAGACGGCGAAGGTGGTGAAACCATCGCCATTGCCGTCGACATCGACCTGAAGCTCCGTGCCGCCGGCCACCGCCTGCGCCTTCAGGAAGCCCTCGGCGAAGAGATCCGCCGCGCTGGCGCCGGCAAAGCCGGTGAACAGATCCTTGTCCAGCACCAGCGCGTCGCGGGTGCCGCCCCGAACCTGGAACCCCGTGATCGCGTCGACGCCATCGAAGCTATCGAAGACGAAGAGATCCACGCCCTGGCCGCCGATCAGCGTATCGTCGCCGGCACCGCCCGTCAGCCTGTCGTCGCCCGAGCCGCCATCGAGCGTGTCATGGCCGACGCCACCCGCCAGCAGGTCGTCGCCCTGGGCCCCGAGCAGCCGGTCGTCGCCCGCGCCGCCCTCCAGTCCATCGGCACCATGCCGGCCTGCCAGCCTGTCGTTACCGTCACCCCCCTCCAGCCTGTCGTCGCCATAGCCGCCGTCGAGCCGGTCATCACCCGCCCCGGCGACCAGGAGATCGTCGCCTTCACTGCCGATCAGGCTGTCGGCACCGCCATTGCCGGTCAGCGCATTGTCCAGGTCGTCGCCGCGCAGGGTATCGTCGCCGTCACCACCGGCGACATTCTCGATCCCGCTGAAACTGTCGACGCCATAGCTGCCGGCGCCGGCCTTCAGGCTGATGCGAATGCCGGCGTCGAGGGCGCTGAAGTCCAGCGTGTCGATGCCGTCGCCGCCGTCATAGGTATCGCGGCCATCCTGGCTCGGGTGTTCGGACGAGATGACGAAGCGGTCGTCGCCCGCTTCGCCCTCGAGCCGGTCGTTGCCGGCGCCGCCCGAGATCGCATCGTCGCCGTCGCCGCCCCGGATATGGTCCTGGCCGGCGCCGCCATCGATCGTGTCGGCGGCATCATTGGCGATGATGATGTCATCCCCCGCCGTCGGAAGGGTGTATTCGACGAGATCGATGCCGATCACCAGCGGGTCATGGTCGGACACGCGGACCGGGCTGTCCGTATCGGCGATCGCCGGATCCCGCCCGTAGTCGAGATTATAGTCGAGGGCATCCGCCTCATCGGAATTGATGTGCCATTCGGTCATGCCGGTGATCTGGTCCGCCAGCCCGCCATTGGCGAAGATGTAATCGAGCGAGCCGGACTGGCCGTCGAAGACATAGGAATAGGGATCGGCGGTCAACGTCGCCTGCAGATTGTCGAAACCGGCGGCTTCGAGGAGGGCGATGGCGTCTTCCTTGAAATAGGCGTTGAAATCGCCCAGCAGCATCACGTCGCCATCGCCCGAGCCGGTGGGATCGGCGGCGATCCAGGCCGCCAGGGCCTCGGCCGCCAGTTCGCGCTGCTGCTGCCAGTTGCCCTGGCCGTCCAGCTGGTCGGCATCGGCGCCGGTGCCGGTGCCGCTCTTCGATTTCAGGTGATTGGCGACGGCGGTGAATTCGCCGCCGGTGGCGATTTCCGTGAAGGTGACCGCCAGCGAATTGCGACTGGTGTTCTCGCCATCGAACAGGGCGCCGATCGTGCTCTCGCTGAGCAGATCACCACGACCGAGGTCGAGGAGATCGGCGTCGTTCAGCGTCTCGACCGTGGTCCCCGCCGAAATCTCCAGGGTGCTCGTCTTGTAGAGGAAGCCCGGCGCGATGGCGTCGCCGCCGACGAACTGCATGTCGGGCTCGACCCAGGCATAGATCTCGTCGCCGAGGGCCGCGTTCAGCTGCCCGCAGAGATATTCGAGGGCATTGCCAGCAGAACCCGGCAGGAAGTTGTTCTCGAGTTCGACGAGGCTGAACAGATCGGCGTCGATGGTGACGAGGGCGGTGACCAGCTTGTCGGTCTGCCGATCGAATTCCGCCGTGCTGTTGGCGCCGCGCGGCTCGAGACCATTGGCGGTCATCGTGCCGTCGTCGAGGGTCGCGAAATAATTCAGGACATTGAGGCTGCAGGCGGTGATCGTGCCACCGACATCGGCCGGCGCATCCTCGCGCGGGCCGGCCGAGGCGAAGCTGTTGTCGCCATCCTCGACCGCGCGCACGCGCCAGGTCGCGCCGCTGCCCGAATTGCCCGCCCATTGGTAGTCGAGAACGCCGGTCAGGCCGGTCACCGTATCGCCCATGCGCGGCGCCGAGGCGGTGTCGTAACCCGCGAAACCGTCGAGATTGCCGATCGCCGCGTTCTGGACGTTCAGCCCGTCGTCATAGGTGATGGTGCGCCCGCCGATCTCCTGCAGATGGGCCTGATAGCCGGCGGCATCGGGGCTGTTGTCCTGGGTGAACTGGGCCGGGCGCTCGCCCGCGACCAGCTTGATTTCATTGAAACGGTCGAGGTTGAACTGTTCGGTGATCGTCAGCGTGTCCTCGAAGCGGACCAGCATGCTCTCGAAGGCTTCGAGATCGGGCTGGACATCGCCGTCCTGGCTGAGGCTCGTGCCCGCCGCCGGCAGGGAGACGGTCTGCGCCATGGTGTCGATATCGGCGACGGCACCGGCCTCGATCACCGTGATGCTGGTCGCGGTCAGCTGGGTCTGGCCGAAATATTCGCCGACCGTGCCGGTCACCTGCACCCGGTCGCCGATCTGGACATCGGTGCCGCCCCGGAACACGAAGATGCCTTCCGAGGTCAGGCCATCGGCATCCCAGTCGCCTGCCTCTTCCTGAAGGAAGAAACCATTCAGGTTGCGCGCGGCATCGCCGTCGCCATTCTGGAAGTCGCCGACGACGATGGCCTCGACCGTCACGGTCTGGCCGACCATCGAACTCGTATCGCCCGAGCCCTGGACCGCCGAGATCAGGGTCAGGTCGACATCGTCATTGGTGATGGTGCCGGTCGCGACCGCGTCGCCGAGTTCAGCCGTGCCGGTGCCATCGACCAGATTCTGCAAGGTGACGGTGAAGGCCTCGTCGGTCTCCACGTCGGCGTCGCCTTTGATGGTGATCGCGACATCCTGGGTCAGGTCGCCGCCGGCGGCGAAACTCAGCGTGCCGGTGGCGCCGGTGTAATCGGCGCCATCCGTCGCCGTGCCGTCCGCCGTCGCGAAGTCGACGGTGAAGGCCCCTTCATTGTCGCCGCGGGTCACCGTGAAATGCATCACCGTCTCGCCGGCATCGCCTTCGGTCACCACCGCGTCGGAGATCGAGACCCGCGTGGCCGTGCTGGTTTGCGCGACGCTCGAGACATTGATGTCGTCGATGCCGATCCATTCGTCGCTGCCGGCGGCATTGGTGGTGAAGATGCGCAGCTGGAGCTGGGCCGCACCATTGACCGCCTCGGGCAGGGTCAGGTCGAAAGCCGTGGTCTGGCCGGCGGCGCCGCCGGTCGTCACATCGGCGTTGTAACCGCCCTCGACATTGGTCCAGGTTCCGGTCTCGCCGATCCGGTACTGCATGTTGACCGGCTGGGCCGCGTTGTCGGCCGAGCCGTCGAGATCGACGGCGTTGAAGGTCACGCGCACGTCCTGGCGCTCGCTGGCATCGAGATGGATCACGATGCCCGGCGCATCGGCGGTGGACGAGCCGTTGAGGGCGATCGACGGATTGGTGACGGCGAATTCGGCCACGCCGCCATTGGACAGGGTGTTGGGGTTGGTCTGATTGGCGATGACATCGACCGCGCCCAGGCTGGCCCCCGTCAGCGTGCGCGGATCGACCCCGGTGGACGAGCCGGCATCGATATCGCCGAGATAGCCGACGATGCTGGGAACGCCCGACCAGTCGTCGTTGGTCGTGATCTGTCCGGCATCGCTCCAGTTCTGGACGAAATCGCCCGCGCCAAGATCATGATAGACGGTCGACATGATGGATTCCCCCGGTCAAAGCACATGGCTGGACGCGCGCCGTCCGGCGTGCGATCGGGGGCGGATGCTGGCCGCGCTGTCTTACGGCCGGATGACCGGACGATTGTCGATTTTCGAAGTTTTTGCGTCGTCTTACGCCAGTACCGGTTGTGTTTCCTCAACACCGGACCGGTGCCAGACTATCGACGCGACAGGAGGCTGGATTGACGGACAGGATAGCGGAGCATTACACGCCGGGGGGCGATCTCGCGGCGACGATCGCGGCGCAACTGACCCGGGCCGGGCGCGATCTCTCGAGGCTGACCACCGCCGATCTGGCGGCGGTCGACGAGTTTCACGTCCGGGGCCGGGCCGCCACGCTGGAAATCGCCCGCTGGCTCGAAGCCGGGCCCGGCGATCTCGTCCTCGACATCGGCAGCGGTCTCGGCGGGCCGGCCCGCACCCTGGCGGAAACCCGCGGCTGCCGCGTCGTCGGCGTCGATCTCTCGCCGGCCTATTGCGCGGCGGCGACGACGCTGAGCAGCTGGGTCGGCCTTGGCGAACGGGTGTCCTTCCGTCCGGGCGATGCCACCGCCCTGCCCTTCGGCGATGGCGAATTCGATGCCGCCATGACCCTGCACGTCGGCATGAATATCGCGGCCAAGCCCCTCATGTATGGGGAGGCGCGCCGCGTCCTGAAACCGGGCGGGCGATTCACCGTCTATGACGTCCTGCAAGGCGAAGGCGGCGCGGTCCATTTCCCGGTCCCCTGGGCGGGGGAGCCCTCGATCAGCCATCTGGCGACGCCGGAGGAGATGGAAAGCCTGCTCGCGCAAGCGGGCTTCGAGATCCTGCACCGGCATGATTCGAGCGACGAGAGCCTGGAATGGTTCGAGGCCATGGCGACCCGGACATCGACGGCACCACCGCCCGCGACCCTGCAAGCCGTGCTCGGCGATGCTTTCCCGGCCATGATCCGCAACCAGATCGCCAATCTGCGCGAAAGGCGAATCCGTACCGTCGGCTATCTGTGCAGGGCCTGAACAGGACCCGCGCGATGCCGTCAAAACACCAGGATTTCCAGAGAATTCCCTGGCGGACCCGAAAGGATTCGAACCTTCGGCCTCTGCCTTCGGAGGGCAGCGCTCTATCCAGCTGAGCTACGGGTCCGCGTTGGGAGGCCGGACAATAGCCGAAGCCGGGGTTGGCGGCAAGCCTGCTGGTGGTGATGAAAAGGACGATCGTCCCCCACCCCCCGCGAACCCCCGCGCTTCCGTCAGACGTTGGCGAGATAGAGCTTCGCCGCCCCTTCCTTGAGGATCGCGACGATCTCTTCCTGGCGCATCACGATGATGGCGCGCAGGACCTCGATCGCGCGCGTCTGGTCACGCTCGCCGAGCACGGTCAGGAGTTCGAGATGGCGGTGATAGCTCGCCTCGTGCTCGTCGCCGCCTTGCGGGGCGGCCCAGCGGATGAAGTGGATGCGGGCGTTGACCGTCTTCAGGGCATGCACCAGTTCCTCGTTGTGGCCGAGGGCGGCGACACGCTCGTGGAACTGCTCGTCATTGGTGATGCGCTCCACCCTGGTGACACTGGCGCGGCGCTCGAAGGTTTCCTTCCAGAAGCGCGTGACTTCGGCGATCTCGTCATCGGTGGCGCGCTCGACCGCCAGCTTCACCCCTTCGGTCTCGAGCATCACCCGGAATTCGTAAAGGTTCACGATCTCCTGCACGTCGATTTTCGGCCGATAGAAGCCCAGCGAAGGCTCGAAACGCAGCAGTCTCTCGACCACCAGCCGGTTCAGCGCCTCGCGCAGCGGCGTGCGGCTGACATTGAACCGGGCCGCCAGCTCGACTTCGTTCAGGCGCTCGTTCGGCTTGATCTCATAGCTCAGGATCAGGGCGCGCAGCGCGTCATAGGTCCTTGTGACGGCGGTGCCTTCCTGCTTGTCGCCGGATCGGGCGCCGCGCCCGCGACGGGCGGGGCCGGGAGGGAAGTCGAGGGCGACGGGGCTCTTCGCTGCGGTCATGCGTTTCGGATCCTTGTTCGAGCCGGTGATGGCATGGGGCGTCCCCTGTGTCAAACCCGATCGACAGGTCTGTATTCAGCTGCCCCCGCGCCATTTCCGACCTTGCGGAAGGGCGCCGCCGACCCGGCCAGGCGGGCCTGAAGCCGCTCCCCTTCGGCCGTGGCCGCGGCGATCGCCGCCTCCTTCACCGGGCCGAAACCGCGAACCCGCTCCGGCAGGGCGGCGATGGCGACGATGGTGCCATAGCTGTCGTCGCGAAGCTGCGGCAACAGGTCGCCGACCCTGGCCTGATAGTCGGTGATCAGGCGGCGTTCCATGCGCCGCTCCGCGGTCCGGCCGAAGGGATCCGCCCAGGTCCCGCGCAGGCCCTTCAATCGGGCGAGCAGGCGAAAGGCCGGCATGATCCAGGGGCCGAAGGTCATCTTGCGCGGCCGCCCGGTCGCGGGATCGCGGCGGGCGAGCAGGGGCGGCGCCAGATGAAAGCGGAGACGGAGCGCCTCGCCCTCGAAGGTCTCGGCGATCTGCCGGGCGAAGTCGCCATCGGTGAACAGGCGCGCGACCTCATATTCATCCTTATAGGCCATCAGGCGGAACAGATTGCGGGCGACGGTCCGGCTCAACAGGTCGCGGCCGGGGGGTTCGGCCGCGCGTACCCGCGCGACGAAGGCGCGGTAGCGGCCGGCATGGGTGGCATTCTGGTAGGCGGTCAGGAAGGCGGCATGGCGCTCCAGCATGTCGTCCAGGGTCTCGGTCTCGGCCGGGCGGGGGCGGGACGATGCCCCTTCGGCCAGTGCGCGCACGCGCTCCGGCGAGACGGCGGCCTGGCGACCCCAGGCGAAGGCCGCCTTGTTCATGGCGACCGCCTCGCCATTCACCTCGATCGCCCGCATCAGCGAGTCGTGCGCCAGCGGCACGGCCCCCGTCTGCCAGGCAAGGCCCAGCAGGAACAGGTTGGCGCCGATCGTATTGCCAAGCAGGGCGAGCGCCAGTCGGTTGGCGTCGGTGAAATGGCAGGCGTCACCACCGGCGGCACCGATCAGGGCCTGCTTCACCCGCTCGACCGGCAGGTTGAAATCGGCGTCGCGGGTGAACTCGCCCGGCATCACTTCGGCAATATTCACCACCACCCGGCTCCGGCCGCGTTCCAGGGCGGCCAGCGCCTTGGCGGTGCCGGCCACGGCGATGTCGCCGCCCAGCAGCAGGTCGGCCCCGCCGGCGCCGATGCGGATCGCCGTGATATCGGAAGGTGTCGCCGCGAGGCGGATATGGGAATAGACAGCGCCGCCCTTCTGGGCGAGGCCGGCCATGTCGATCACGCCGAAGCCCTTGCCCTCGAGATGGGCCGCCATCGACAGGATGGCGCCGACCGTGACCACCCCGGTGCCACCGACCCCGGTCACCAGGATATTGTAGGTGCCGTCGATCGCGGGCGGCACGGGCTCGGGCGGGGCCGGCAGGTCGGCCGCCGCGCCCGCCGGCTTCGGCTTGCGCGGGCTGGCGCCCGAGACCGAGACGAAGGACGGGCAGAAGCCCTCGACGCAGGAGAAATCCTTGTTGCAGGCAGACTGATCGATCCGCCGCTTGCGCCCCAGCGGCGTTTCCACCGGCTGGACGGCGACGCAGTTCGATTGCACCCCGCAATCGCCGCAGCCTTCGCAGACGCGCTCGTTGATGATCACGCGGCGGTCGGGATCGGGAAAGGTGCCACGCTTGCGGCGGCGGCGCTTCTCGGCGGCGCAGGTCTGGTCATAGATCACCACGGTCACGCCCGGCACTTTCGCCAGATCCGCCTCGACCGGGATCAGCTGGCCGCGGTGGTGGATGGTGGTGCCCGTGGGCCAGGGGGTTCCGGCCGGATACTTTTCCGGCTCGTCGGTCACCACGGCGATGCGCGTGACACCTTCGGCGGCGACCTGGGCGGCGATCTTCTGCACCGTCAGGCCGCCGTCATGGGGCTGGCCGCCGGTCATCGCCACGGCATCGTTGAACAGGATCTTGTAGGTGATGTTGACCCCGGCGCCGACCGCGAAGCGGATCGCCAGCGAACCCGAATGATTGTAGGTGCCGTCGCCCAGGTTCTGAAACATGTGGCGGCGCGTCGAGAAGCCGGACTCGCCGACCCAGCTCGCCCCCTCGCCGCCCATCTGGCTGTAACCCTCGGTCGAGCGATCCATCCATTGCGCCATGTAGTGGCAGCCGATGCCGGCGTAGCCGCGCGCGCCCTCGGGCAGGCGGGTGGAGGTGTTATGGGGGCAGCCGGCGCAGAAATAGGGCGTGCGGCTGGTCACGTCGCCGGTCTCGGTCAGGCGCTGCTGGGCCGCCTCGATGACCGCCAGGCGGTTGGCCAGGGCGGCCGTGCCGGCGCCCAGACGGCGGCCGATGGCAATGGCGATCTCGTTCACATCAAGCGCGCCGTGCGCGGCGAAGAGCCGGGCGCCCCGCTCGTCGTGCTTGCCAAGGATCACCGGGGCCTGATCCCGGCCATAGAGGATCTCGCGCATCTGACCCTCGATCAGGCCGCGCTTTTCCTCGACCACGATCACAAGATCGAGGCCGAGGGCGAAATCGGCGATTCCCCGGGGCTCCAGCGGCCAGACCACGCCGACCTTGTAGAGGGACAGGCCGAGGGCGGCGGTCGCGGCTTCGTCGATGCCAAGATCCTGCAGCGCCTGGCGCACGTCGAGATAGCTCTTGCCCGTGGCGACGATGCCGACGCGCGGCCGCGCGCCGCCGGTGAAGACCACGCGGTCCAGGCGGTTCGCCCGGGTGAAGGCTTCGATCGCCGGCCGCTTCGCCTCGTGCAGCCGCTCCTCCATGGCAAGGAAGCCGTCGCGCGGGCGGATGCCGAGGCCGCCTTCGGGCAGGGCGATATCGTCCGGCCGGATGATCTCGACGCGCTCGACGCGGCCATCGACCGCGACCGTCGATTCAACCGTGTCCTTGACGCATTTGAGGCCAACCCAGCAGCCGGAATAGCGGGACAGGGCAAAGCCATAGAGGCCGTAGTCGAGGATTTCCTGCACCCCGGCGGGCGAGAGGATCGGCATCATGGCGTCGACCAGGGCGAATTCGCTCTGATGCGCGGTGGTGGAGGATTCGGCGACATGATCGTCGCCCAGCAGGGCCAGCACGCCGCCCTTCGGGTCGCTGCCCGCGAGATTGGCGTGACGGAAGACATCGCCCGTGCGGTCGACCCCGGGTCCCTTGCCGTACCAGACGGCGAAGACGCCATCGACCCGGCCTTCGCCGCGCATGGTCGCTTGCTGGGTGCCCCAGATGGCGGTCGCCGCCAGATCCTCGTTGAGGCCGGGCTGGAAGCGGATATCGGCCGCCGCCAGCACCTTGCCGGCGCGGGTGAACTGGGTGTCCACGCCGCCAAGGGGCGAGCCGCGATAGCCCGAGACGAAGCCCGCGGTGGCAAGGCCGGCCCGCCGGTCGCGCTCGCGCTGCATCAGGCACAGGCGCACCAGCGCCTGTGTCCCGGTCAGATAGACCTGGTCCGTGGCCAGGTCGTATTTGTCGTCGAGCGATACCGATCGCGCCTTGCGTTCCATCCCCGGACTTTCTTTTATTTATATGTTCCGAAGCCCTCAGCGGGCCGCGACGATCTGAATTTCGACCGTGAAATCCGGCGCCGCCAGTTTCGATTCGACACAGGCCCGGGCGGCGGTGTGACCGGCCGGGACCCAGGCGTCATAGACCGCGTTCATCTCGGCGAAACTCGCGACATCGGCGAGCCAGATGGTCACCGAAAGGATCCTGGTCTTGTCGGTGCCGGCACGCGCCAGCAGGGAGTCGATCCGGGCCAGGATGTCGGTGGTCTGCGCGGTGACCGACTGGCCCGGGGCGCCCAGGGCGACCTGGCCCGCCAGATAGACGGTATCGCCGTGGATCACGGCCTGGCTCATGCGGGGGCCCATGTCGAGGCGTTCGATGACAGTCATGCTCTTCTCCTTGGTCGAAAGCGTCAGACGGCGGCGCCGCCGAGATAGAGCTGGCGGATCTGGTCGTCCGCCAGCACGGTTTCGGCCGATCCCTCAAGGGCGACCTGGCCGAGCACCAGGACATAGGCCCGATCGGAAATCGCCAGCGCCTCCGCCGCGTTCTGTTCGACCAGCAACACGGCGATGCCGAGCTTGCGCACGATCTCGCGCACCGCGAGGAAGACTTCGTGCAGCATCAGGGGCGACAGGCCGGCCGAAGGCTCGTCGAGCAGCAGGTAGCGGGGCGAGGGCATCAGGGCACGGGCCAGCGCCAGCACCTGGCGCTCCCCGCCCGACAGCGTATAGGCTTTCTCGCGCCGCTTGCGGCCCAGCAGCGGATAGGCCGCGATCAGCTCGTCCATGCGCTGGCGGCGTTCCGCCGAGGGCAGGAAACCGCCGCCAAGATCCAGGTTTTCCCACACCGTCAGCGCGCCGAAGACATTGTTCGATTGGGGCACGATGGCGATGCCGTTGCGCCGCACCCGCTGGTCGACCGGGCGGGTCTGGACCGCCTCGCCATCCACCGTCACCGTGCCGGCATGGGGCAGAAGGTAACCGGAAGCGACCTTCAGGCAGGTCGACTTGCCCGAGCCGTTCGGCCCGATGATGGTGACGATTTCGCCCGGGGTCGCGGTCAGGCTGAGACCCCGCAGGATGTCGACCCCGGGAACATAGCCGGCGGCGACGCCACTCAATTCCAGCGCCATGTTCAGGCCTCCGCCGCGTGGGGGTGGGCGACGGGCGGCACGGGCCGCCTCTCGCGCTTGCCGAGATAGGCCTCGACCACCCGCTCGTTTTCCATCAGCTGCTCGGGCTTGCAGTCGGCGATGAAGACGCCGCGATCGAGCACGACGCAGCGGTCGCACAGGCGGCCGATGAAGCCCATGTCGTGTTCGACGACGACCAGGGTGACGCCCTGGCGGCGGATCTCCTGCAAGGTCTCGACCAGGCGCAGCCGCAGGGTCGGATTGACTCCCGCGGTCGGCTCGTCGAGGAGGAGAAGGCGGGCCCCACCGAGGATTGCCGCGCCCAGCGCGAGCAGCTTCTGCTGGCCGCCGGAAATGCCCGAGGCCGGCTGGTGGGCGACCCGCGTGAGTTCGAGGCGCTCCAGCATCTCGAAGGCCCGGCGGCTGGCCTCGCGCGCCTCGGCGCGGGCCTTCCCGGGGCGGGAGAAAAGCCGTGTCCCCACCGGTTGCGGGACCGCGGTCAGCAGCAGCTCGGCGCAGGACATTTTGTCCGGCATACGCGGCAGCTGGAAGGTGCGGCGCATCCCAAGGCGGGCGATTTCCTCCGGCGGCAGGCCGGTGATGTCGCGTCCGTCGTAACGGATGCGCCCTGCCGACGAGCGCAGGAAGCCCGACAATATGTTGAGGAGCGTGGTCTTGCCCGAGCCGTTCGGCCCAAGCAGGCCGACGATCTCGCCCTGGCCGACCGTGAGGTTGACGTCCGACAGCACTTCGAGGCCGCCGAAATGCTTGGCGATGGCTTCAGTCTTCAGCATTGATCTTGCGCAGTCTCTCGGGCACCAGCCCGGCCGGTCGGATCATCAGGAAGGCGAGCAGCAATACGCCGACGATCAGCATACGCAGCGCACCCGCGAGTTCGGAGGGAATGCCAAGCCCGTCCTTGAGGAACAGGGCTCCGACGAAGATGAACTGGACGGCGAAGGCGCCAAGCACGGCACCGCGATGGTTGCCGATGCCGCCGATGATCACCATGGTCCAGAGCAGGAAGGTCCCGAAGGCGACGAGGTCGCCCGGGCTGATATAGGCGATGTAACTGGTGGCGAGCGATCCGCCGAAGGCAGCGACGCCGGCCGCCATCGCCATGGCCTTGACCTTGTAACGGACAATGTCATGACCGAATGAGATGGCCAGATCGGGCTGTTCGCGGGTCAGGCGCAGAATGCGGCCGAACTGTCTCTCGGTCAGGTCGCGCATGACGAGAAATGACAGGGCAAGGCCGATGACGGCGACGCCGAGCATGGCCCAGATCGCCGATTTTCCCGAAAGTCCGGGGAACAGGGAGAGGTCGCCGCCGATACCGCCCGCGCCGCCGGTCGCCCAGCCTTCGTTGATCAGGACGGTACGGAAGATCTCGGCGATGCCGAGGGTGGCGATAGCCCAGTATTCGGCCTTCAGATTGCGGCCCAGCCGGCCGACCAAGGCGCCCGCGAGGGCCGCGACAAGAACCCCCAGCGGGATGCCGGCGAGGGGCGGCAGCCCGGCCCGCACCGCCATGGCGACGGCATAGCCGCCGATGCCGAAGAAGGCGATCTGGCCGAAATTCATCAGGCCGGCGACGCCGATCTGCAGGTTCAGGCTGACCGCCGCGATGCCATAGGTGGCGGCGATGATCAGAACGTGGACGATGAAATCAGACACGGCTGCTCTCCTTGAAGAACAGGCCGTTCGGCCGGACGATCAGGGTCAGCACGAGGAGGCAGAAGCCCGCCGCCGGACCATAGGACAGGGGGACATAGAGGAAGTCATCCCCGGTCAGGAAGCCGAAATTGAGGTTGATCACCAGGGTCTCGACCAGCGCCAGGGCAAGGGCGCCGAAGATGGCGCCGACCGGGCTACCCAGCCCGCCCACGATGGCGGCGGCGAAGACCGGCAGCAGCAGGTCCTGGCCGAGGTTGAAATGAACCTGGCTGCCGACCGCGAGCAGGATGCCGCCGAGGGCGGCGAAGGCACCGCCCAGGAATCCGATGATGTCGACGACGCGGCCGGAATCGATGCCGCAGGCCCGGGCCAGTTCGGGCTGGGTCGCGACCGCGCGCATCGCCCGGCCAAGGCCGCTGCGATAAAGCACGATGAGGAAGCCCGCGACGAAGGCCGCCGTCACCACCATGATCACGATCTGGGTCGTGGTCACGGCCGCGCCGAGCACCACCATCGGCACCTCGATCGGCAGCTCGAAGCGGGTCGAGCGGGTGCCGGCGATCGCCTGGATGAGCGACCGGATGATGATCGCGACAGCGAGGGAGCCGATCATGGCGATGACCGGCGAGACCTTCAGCAAAGGCGCGAAGGCCAGGCGATGGAGCGACACCGCCAGTCCCCCCGTGACGGCGGCGGCGGTGAGCGCCGCCAGCCACAGGGGCAGGCCGAAACCGGCGAAGAGCAGGCCCAGGAAGGCCCCGACCGTGGCATATTCCGTCTGCGCCAGGTTCGGAAAGCGGACCAGGGCATAGACGGTGCTGAGGCCGAGTGTGATCAGCATCAGGTCGCCCGCGCGCAGCAGGGCGTCAATGATGAACTGCATGGGTGCTTTCCCCGGTTTCGGATGCGGTGCGTTACAGGGGGGCGAGGCCGCCGTCCTTGACGGTGGCCAGCAGATATTCCTGTCGCGAGCGTTCGCCATCGGCGTCGAGCTTGATCGGGCCGGTGGCGCCATCATAGTCGAGCCCATGGGCCGCCTTCAGGATCGCCGCCGCATCCGCGCTGCCGGCGGCATTGACGGCCTGGGCCGCCATGGTCACGGCATCGTAGAGATAGCCGTTGAAGGCCGAGCGGAAGGCTTCGCCATATTTCTTCGTATAGGCGTCCTGATACCAGGCGCTGTCCGCGCCGATGAAATTCACCTCGGCGCCCAGCTGGCCCTCGACCGTTTCCTTCGGCGCATCGCTGATACACATGGACAGATAGATGCCGAACCACGGCGTCTTCTTCTGGCCCAGCTCGAAGGCTTCGCGATTGATGATCGCCGCCTCCTGGCCATAGGCCGAATAGACATAGATATCGGGCTCGAAGCGGGCGATCTGCTGCAGCTCGCGGCGATAGCTCGACTGGCCTTCGGTATAGAGCAGGCTGTGCACGACGGTGCCGCCGGCCGCGGTGAAGGCCTTGGTGAACTCGCCGCTCATGCTGTCGCCGTAAGCATTGTTGGGCAGGATCACCGCCGCCTTCTTGTAACCCTTTGCGCTCAGGGCCGTGGCGGCGAATTTCGACATCACGTCGTCGAGGCCGATGACCGAGAAGGCGAGGCCGCCGCCGGGTTTGCGCAGCTTGACCGAGGACGAGCCGCAATTGATGTGGACGACGCCGGCCTTTTCCATGGCCTGGCGCAGCGGCACGGTGACGCCCGACGAATACTCACCCATCACCACCTTGGCGCCGTCGATCGAGACCAGTTTCTTGGCGGCGTCGAGGGCGGTCTGGGCATTGCCCGCCGAATCCTCGACCATCACCTTCAGCGGCCTGCCGAGGACGCCGCCGTTGGCGTTGATCTTCTCGACCGCGAGTTCGATGCCGCGGCGCTGGTCCTCGCCGATCGAGGCGCTGGCCCCGGTCAGCGGCAGCACGGCGCCGAAGACGACGCCGTCGGCGGCGGCGAAGGCGCGTCGCCCGCCGAGGGCGGCCGCGAGGCTGCCCATGGCGACGGTGGCCATGAAATGACGGCGGTTCAATCCATTCATCGCAAGCTCTCCCTTTGTGTCCCCTTGGACGTGCTGATGAGACAGGTGATCAGACGGGTGACGGCAGCTCGAACAATCGGCCGACGCCCGGAATGCGCTCGTCGATGCCGGCGAGACGCAGGCAGTGCCAGGCCAGGGCATGGTCGCTGGCGGTCACGGGAAGGCCCGTTGCCGCCTCGATCTCGGCCGCCTTGTCGGCGAGGCGCAGGCTGGTGCAGGAAATGAAGACCGCGTCGAGATCGGCCTTGTCGGCCATGGCGGCGATACCATCGGCGATCGAGCGGGGCGAAATGCGGGCGGCCTCGCGGTCGTCCAGCTTCTCGAAGGAGCCGAAGGCGGCGACCTCGACCCCCTTGCCCTCGAGGAAGCGGCGCACGATCTCGTTGACCGGCTTCGCGTAAGGGGTGATGACGCCGATGCGGCGGGCGCCGAAGGCTTCGAAGGCGGCCAGCGCCGCCGTGATCGGCGTGGTGCAGCGGATGCCGGGGCGGGCCTTGCGGATCTCGTCGAAGATCACATCCTCGCCGAGGGTCATGGTCGCCGAGGTACAGCCGAAGCCGACGACGTCGAGCGGCAGGCCGGGCAGGATCAATTCGGTCGCCGGCGCGATGCGCCCCTTGATGGCGCGCAACGTATCCGGCGTGATGTCGGCGTCATTGTAGAGGCGCGCGGCATAGAGACCGATGCCGTCCAGCGGCAGCAGGCGGCGGAATTCATATTCCATGGTCTGGTCGGTCGCCAATACCAGAAGGCCGATGGCGGCCCTCGCGGCGACGCCGCCGTCGAGTTCGCAGGGCAGCAGCCCAAGGTCGAGACAGTCGCTCATGTCCGTCTCCTCAG
This sequence comes from Zavarzinia sp., assembly GCF_049306435.1. Classification (NCBI taxonomy): domain Bacteria; kingdom Pseudomonadati; phylum Pseudomonadota; class Alphaproteobacteria; order Rhodospirillales; family Zavarziniaceae; genus Zavarzinia; species Zavarzinia sp. Next base: position 1,508 of record NZ_JBAQRT010000165.1, on the reverse strand, counting down.
GCGGTGATTTCGTCGATCGGCAGGGCGGGCTTTCGCCCCGCGATCAGGTCGGCGAGGATGCGGGCCGAGCCATGGGACATGGTCCAGCCGATATGGCCGTGACCGGTGTCGTACCAGAGGTTGCGGTGCTTCCTGCGGCCGATGATCGGCAGATTGCTCGGCGTCATGGGGCGGAGGCCCGCCCACATCTCGGCCTCGTCGTAGCGCGCGCCCTGGGGATAGAGTTCGCGCGCGACCTTGCTCATGAAGGCGAAGTCGCTCGGCTTGTGGCTGGTGTCGTAGCCGGCGAATTCGGCGGTCGCGGTCACCCGCATGTGGCTGCCGAAGCGCGAGATGGCGACCAGATTTTCCTCGTCGACCGAGCCGATGGTGGGCGGATGCGGTTGCTCGCCGATCGGAATGGTCAGGGAATAGCCCTTGATCGGGTAGATCGGCAGGTCGACGCCGATCCGCCGCGCGAGGCGGGGGCTCTCGTTGCCCAGCGCCATGACATAGGCATCCGCCTTGATCGTGCCCCGGTTGGTCCGGACGCCGGTCACTTCGTCGCCGCTGGCCTCGATGGCCTCGATCCGCTCGCCCAGGCGGAATTCGGCGCCGCTTCCCCTGCACAATTTGGCCATTTCACGGGTGAAGGCGGCGCAGGAGCCGGTCTCGTCGGTCGGGCAGTAGATGCCGCCGGCGATACGGTCGCCGACGGCGGCGAGAGAGGGCTCGAGAGCGAGCACGCCAGCCCGGTCCAACACTTCGATCTTCTGGCCGTCATCGGCCAGGATCCGCATATGGGCGATGCCGGTCTCGAGCCGTGCCGCCTGGCGGTAGAAATAGAGGATGCCGCGATCGATCCGGTCGAAGGCGATCGGCACTTCAGCCAGCGTCTCCCTCAGCACGGCCTGCGAATATGTCGCCAGGCGATGCTTGCGGACGGTGTTGTATTCAGATTTGCTTTTCGTGCATTGGGCGAGGAATTTCAGCGACCAGGTCCAGAGCCGAGGATCGAGCGAGGGCGTGAAACGCAAAGCCTGATTCCGGGCGAACAGCGACTTCAGCAAGGTGAATGGGGCGGAAGGCGAGGACCAGGTGAAGGAATGGCCTGGCGCCACCATGCCGGCATTGCCCCAGCTGGTGTCTTCGGCAACGCCGGCGTGACGCTCGACCAGGGTGACCTTGTGGCCATCCTTCAGAAGCTGCCAGGCCGCGGTGACCCCGACGACGCCACCGCCCATCACCAGAATATGCATTGCCGCGAACCCCAGACGTATTTGAATCCGTATATGTAGACAGTAATGCATTCACATATTGATGCGTCAACAGATTCATGACCGGAAGAAGTTATTGGCCGATGGCGGCGGACGGACGGCCGCCCCGCGCGGGGACTCGATCCTCGCGGGTGCTGGGATGGCGATGGCGGCGCGATCGCACCGGGACGGGCTATGCGGGGTCGGCGGGGTTGCCAGGGGACGGCGGGATCATCGCCCGGCCGAACATGGGCGCGGAGCCACCGTCCACGG
>NZ_JBAQRT010000164.1:0-5507 GCF_049306435.1 Zavarzinia sp. | reverse complement strand
GCCCGCGACGGCGGCTATATCGCCGCCGGCTGGTCCCCCGCCCTCGACGAGGAGCGGGCGCTGCGCGACGAGGGCCGCCGCCTCGTCGCCGCGCTGGAAGGGCGCCTGCGCGCCGATACCGGGATCTCGATCCTGAAGGTTCGCCACAACAATGTGCTGGGCTATCATATCGAGGTGACGCCGCTGCACGCCGACAAGCTGGCGACCGACAGCCGCTTCATCCATCGCCAGACCCTGGGCAGCGCCGTTCGCTTCTCGACCGTGGAACTCAGCGAACTCGCCGACCGCATCGCCCGGGCGGGCGACAAGGCCATCGCGCTCGAGGTTCAGATCTTCGATGGTTTCGTCGCCGAGGTGCTGGGCGCGGCCGAGGCCATCGCCGATGCCGCCCTCGGCCTTGCCGAGATCGACGGTGCCGCCGGCCTCGCCGAACTCGCCGAAAGGCGCCGCTATACCCGCCCGGTGCTGGAAGAGGGCACGGCCTTCCATATCGAGGGCGGGCGCCATCCGGTGGTGGAAGCAGGCTTCGGCGCCGGGCGCGAGGGCGATTTCGTCGCCAATGACTGCGACCTTGGCCCCGGCAACCGGCTGTGGCTGCTGACCGGCCCCAACATGGCCGGTAAATCGACCTTCCTGCGCCAGAACGCCCTGATCGCGGTCATGGCCCAGACCGGCAGTTTCGTGCCGGCGGCGAGGGCCGAGATCGGCGTCGTCGACCGCCTGTTCAGCCGTGTCGGCGCCGCCGACGACCTCGCCCGCGGCCGCTCCACCTTCATGGTCGAGATGGTCGAGGCGGCGGCGATCCTCAATCAGGCGACGCCGCGCAGCCTCGTCATCCTCGACGAACTGGGCCGGGGCACCGCGACCTATGACGGTCTCTCCATCGCCTGGGCCGCCATCGAGCATCTGCACGAGGTGAACAAGGCCCGCGCCCTCTTCGCCACCCATTATCACGAGCTGACCGCCCTCGCCGAGAAACTGCCCGAGGTCGCCGCCCATACGGTGAAGGTGCGGGAATGGAAGGGCGAAGTCGTCTTCCTGCACGAGGTGGTGCGCGGCACCGCCGACCGCTCCTACGGCATCCAGGTGGCGAAACTGGCGGGCCTGCCGCCCGCCGTCATCGCCCGGGCGGAAGACGTGCTGCACCGGCTGGAATCGGGCGGCGCGGGACAGGGCGGCGGGCGACCCGACATGGCCGCCCTCGCCGACGATCTGCCGCTCTTCGCCGCGCTCGCCGCCCGGCCGAAGCCGACGCCCCAGGTCCCGGCCGATCCGGTGGCCACCGCCCTTCTCGAGGCGGTGAAGGCCGTCACCCCGGATGATCTTTCCCCGCGCGAGGCGCTGGACGCGCTTTATCGCCTGAAGGCGCTGCTCGGCGGCTGACCGGTCAATGGGCCGGCGCGGGCATCGCCCGCGCCGCGCGGCAGACCCGGCGCACCTGCGTTTCCCACCAGGCGATGCCGAGCATGATCAGGGTCGTGACCCAGCCCATGACCAGGAAATCGGCGACGAGGCCGAGCGGGCCGACCGCCGCCAGTACCAGCGCCCCGACGACATGGGAGGCCGGCACGGCGTCATAGACGATCTTCTTGTAGACCGCGCTGCCCACGAGATAGATCGCCGGCCCCGCGACCATCACGATCATCTGCGCGACCTCGGCCATGCCGTGGGGATGGCCGAGCACGAGATCGTTGCCGACCGCGGTCACGATGATGCCGGCGACCAGAATCGCATGGACATAGTGGAAATAGGCGCCGATCCGCCCCGGATCGTCGGACGCGGTGATGGTCGCCGTCGCATCCTCGCCCGAGGTGCCGAAATAGAGCCACCACATGGCGAGCGTGCCGAGGAAGGTCGAGACGAGGGCAAGCAGCACCGGCGCGTCCCAGACCGCCGTCTCGGCCAGCGGCACGCCGGTCGCCAGCACGGTTTCGCCGAGGGCGACGATGACGAAGAGCTTGCAGCGCTCGGACAGATGGCCGCCCTCGATCGTCCAGTCGCTGGTTTTCGAGCGGCCGAGCCCGGGCAGCGGGAAACCGAACATGGGCGAGACATATTCGCAAAGCACGGCGATCGCCCAGAGCGCCATCCGCGCCTCGTGCTGGACGAAGCCGCCCGCGATCCAGAACACGGCGGATATCGTCATCCAGCCGAGGATGCGGCGATAATTGGCCGACAGCGCCTGACTGCCGCCCAGATGAAACAGGACATAGGCGCTGCGCCCGACCTGCATCGCGGCGTAAGAAACGGCGAAGATCAGGCCCCGGTCCTCGAAGGCTTCGGGAATCGCGGAGGCCATGGCCAGGCCGACCAGCATGGACACGAACAGCAGGCCCCGGATCGCCGGTGTTTCCGGATTGAACCAATTGGTAATCCAGCAGGTGTATTGCCAGCCCAGCCAGACCGCGAACCAGAGGATCAGCGTCTCGATCGCACCCGTGATCGAGAGATGATGCAGCAACTGGTGGCTGAGCTGGGTAACCGCGAAGACATAGACGAGATCGAAGAACAATTCCTCGAAGGTCACGCGGGCATGATGGCCGTCCCGGCGGCGCAGCAGGGGGTGCGGGGCGGTATCGCTCGTCATCAATGTCTCCAGGCCTTCGGGAATACGACGGGATTCTAGCTGTGATGAAAAGTCCCGCAACCCTCTCCACCGCCGGGCGCAATCGAGCCCTGAAAAACGTGGGTCATCGACTTCATGGCCCTCGTGCCTTACCTATAAGGCCTGACCTGACAGAGGGACCGATGGATATCGCCGTCAAGCACCGCCGCACGATCATCGACCGCAAGGTATTGGTCGAAGCCATCGAGGCTTTCGCCGCGGTCGGGGAAAGCGTCGATGCCCTGCGCCCGAAGCTGGTGCAGGCCCTGAAGGCCGCGCTGGCCGAGGGCCGGGCCGAATGCCGGCGCCGGCTCGAGACGGAAGAGGCCAACGGGCGCGAGACGGCGGCGGGCCTGTGCTATCTGGTCGATCAGGTCATCCGCGTCCTGCATGATTTCACCATCACCCATGTCTATCCGCTGCAGAACCCGACCGCGGGCGAGCGGCTGGACCTGATCGCCCTCGGCGGCTACGGCCGGGGCGAGCTGGCGCCCGGTTCGGACGTCGATCTCCTGTTCCTCCTGCCCTACAAGGAGACGCCCTGGCACGAGCAGGTGATCGAATACATGCTCTATCTGCTGTGGGATCTGGGGCTGAAGGTCGGCCATGCCACGCGCTCGATCGACGATTGCATCCGCCTCGCCAAGCAGGACAACACGATCGCGACCGCGCTCCTCGAGATGCGCTGGCTGTGGGGCGATCAGGCGCTCTACACCGAACTGAAGGAGCGTTTCGGCCGCGACGTGGTGAACGGCCATGGCGCCGCCTTCGCCGAAGCCAAGCTGAAGGAGCGGGACGAGCGCCACCGCCGCCTCGGCGATTCCCGCTACACGGTCGAGCCCAACCTGAAGGAAGGCAAGGGCGGCCTGCGCGATCTGCACACCCTGTGGTGGATCGCCAAATTCGTCCACCGGGTCGACGATGCCGCCGAACTCGTCGACAAGGGCGTGCTGTCCGCCGACGAATACCGCCGCTTCGTCAAGGCCGAGAATTTCCTGTGGGACGTGCGCTGTCACCTGCACTTCCTGACCGGTCGCCCGGAAGAGCGACTGACCTTCGACGTCCAGCCCGAACTCGCCCGCCGCCTCGGCTATACCGATCATGCCGGCACCAAGGGCGTCGAGCGCTTCATGAAGCACTATTTCCTCTTCGCCAAGGATGTCGGCGTGCTGACCCGCATCTTCTGCGCCAATCTGGAAGAAGAAGCGCGGCGCAAGCCGTCCAGGCTGAAACTCCTGTCGCTGTCGCGCCGGGCCAAGGTGGTCGAGGGTTTCCTGGTCGAGGGGGGCCGCGTCGGCGTCACGTCGGAGAACCAGTTCGAGCTGGCGCCGATCGACATGATCCGCCTGTTCGAGGTCGCCCAGCGCCACGAACTGGACGTGCATCCGCAGGCCCTGCATCTGATCACGCGGAACCTGAAGCGGATCGACGCCGCCCTGCGCCACGACCCGGCGGCCAATGCCCTGTTCCTGACCATCCTGACCAGCCGCAAGGATCCCGAGACCTCCCTGCGCCGTCTGAACGAGGCCGGCGTCTTCGGCCGTTTCGTGCCCGACTTCGGCCGCGTCGTCGCCCAGATGCAATACGACATGTATCATGTCTACACGGTCGACGAGCACACCATCCGGGCGATCGGCGTCCTCGCCGAGATCGAGCGCGGCATCCTCGGCGAAGACCTGCCGCTGGCGACCGACATCATTCACAAGATCCTGTCGCGCCGCGTGCTCTATTGCGCCGTGATGATCCACGACATCGCCAAGGGCCGGGGCGGCGACCATTCGGTGATCGGGGCCGAGATCGCCCAGCGCCTGTGCCCGCGCCTCGGCCTTTCCGCCGCCGAGACCGAGACCGTGGCCTGGCTGGTGCGCCATCACCTCGCGATGTCGAATACCGCCTTCAAGCGCGACCTGACCGACCCGAAGACCGTTCACGATTTCGCCGACCTGGTGCAGAGCCCGGAGCGCCTGCGCCTTCTCGCCGTGCTGACCGTCGCCGATATCAGGGCCGTCGGCCCCGCCATCTGGAACGGCTGGAAGGGCCAGCTGCTGCGCGGGCTTTATTACGAGACCGAGCCCCTGCTGTCGGGCGGCCACGCCAGCGCCCCGAAGGAGCGCCTGAACCGTGCCCATGCCGAGATTTCGGCGCGGCTGAAGGACTGGAAGCCGACCGAGATCGAAGCCTTCTTCCGCCGTCACGCCGAATCCTATCTGGTCTCGACCGAGCCCGCCTGCGTCGAGCGTCACGCCCGGCTGATGCGCGAGGCCGACCGCGAGGAAGCGCCGCTGACCCTGGCGACCCGGACCGACCGCTTCCGCTGCGTGACCGAAGTCACCCTCTATACCGCCGACCATCCGGGCCTGTTCGCCCGGGTGACCGGGGCGATCTCGGTCTGCGGCGCCTCGATCGTCGATGCCAAGATCTTCACCACCAATGACGGCATGGCGCTCGACGTCTTCACCCTGCAGGACGCCGACGGCGGCCCCTTCGACCGGCCGGAGCGGCTGGCCAAGCTGTCGACCACGATCGAGCAGGTGCTGATGGGCCGGGTCCGCCCGCGCGAGGTGCTGGAAGGCCGCGCCGCGCCCTCGAAGCGGACGATGAATTTCAAGGTCGCGCCCCGGGTGCTGATCGACAACAACGCCTCGACCCGGCTGACCGTGATCGAGGTGAACGGCCGCGACCGGCCGGGCCTCCTGTTCGAGCTGACCCGCGCCATCTTCGCCCTGAACCTGACCATCCGTTCCGCCCATATTGCCACTTATGGCGAGCGGGCGGTCGACGTCTTCTATGTCTCGGACCTGTTCGGCCACAAGATCCGCCATGGCGGCAAGCTGAAGGCGATCGAGCGCCGCCTGACCGAGGTGCTGGCACCGCCCGCGCCCGCGGTCGCGGCGGCGACGCC
>NZ_JBAQRT010000163.1:0-8968 GCF_049306435.1 Zavarzinia sp. | reverse complement strand
CCCGTCGCCTCTTCCAGCCGGTTCAGGCGGAATTCGACATCGTCCTGCAGGCGCTTCATCTCGGCCTGATTGCGGTCGGCGGTATTCTGCGCCTCTTCCATCTTGCCGGTGAGGCGGCGGATTTCCTCCTCGAGGGCGGAAAGCCGAAGATCGAGCTGGGCCGTGGCAGCGGTCGATGTCGTGGACTGGGCGAGCTGGATTTCCGTCGCCGTGTCGGACAATTCGGCGAGATGGTCCCGCAGGGCGCCGAGGTCGCCAGCCGCCTGCCCCAGCGCGGGGGCGGTCCAGGCGGCCATCAGCAAGGCGCCGGCGACGGGCAGGCAGGACGGACGGCTGAACAGACGGAACATGGGGCAGATCCTCGAATCGACCGGGCCAGCTTGAATTCAGGCCTGTTTAATTGACGAAGGACCTTGGCGAAAGCATGACGCCGCCCTTCGAACATGAAGAAGCCCGCCCCGGCATATGCCGGAGCGGGCCATCCTCTACCGTTCCAGATCCGCGAAGCGGACCAGGATCAGTTCACGCGGCTGAAGCCACGACGGTTCTGGGCCCACGAGGTCTCGTCCGAGCCGACCGCGAAGGGACGGTCCTTGCCGTAGGAGATGACCTGGAGACGGTTCGCGTCGACGCCGAGCGAGATCAGATAGGCGCGGGCCGAATTCGCACGACGCTCGCCGAGGGCAAGGTTGTACTCGCGGGTGCCGCGCTCGTCGGCATGACCTTCGATGGTCAGCGTGACCGCAGGGTACTTCGCCAGCCAGGCGGCCTGAGCCTGCAGCGTGGCCTGGCCTTCCGGCTTCAGGTTGTACTGATCGAAGTCGAAGAAGACGCTGTCGCCGGCGTTGGCGGCCAGATCTTCCTGCGAGCCCGGAGCATAGGAAGCGCCGGTGCTGGTGGAGGCACCGCCCGTGGTGGCTTCCGGGGTGGAGGAGCAGGCAGCCACGACGAAGAGGGCCGCGACGAGGCTGGCGATCTTGTAGCCGGGATGAGTGAAGCGCATAGCAGTAGAACTCCTGAGGGTGCAGCGCTGTCGGTGCGCGCCGAGCGGCATGGAGGTATCGCTGGATGCAGAAATATCATCTCGCACTTGCGAAATCCACTGCGCCGTGCGCGGAAGGACGCGAAGGAAGAGGTAGCACTACCGCTTCCTTCGCTCTAGTGCATAGACGCAACACCCGACCAACTTCGCCAAAATTAAGGCAGGGGTTTCACCTTAAGGATTGAGCGGCGACCAGGCCGGATCGGAGCCGTCGAGCGGGGTCGGCATCAACCGTTCGTTGAATCCCGTGACGTCGACGGAATAGAGCTTCACCGAGCCCGAAGCGCCCGGAGACTGGCGGAAAAAGGCGATGACGCGGCCATTGGGGGCCCAGGTCGGGGCTTCGTCGAGGAAGCTCTCGGTCAGGATCCGCTCGCCCGAGCCGTCGGGTTTCATCACACCGATCGAGAAGCGGCCGCCCTTCATCTTGGTGAAGGCAATGTAATCGCCGCGCGGCGACCATACCGGCGTTGCATAGCGGCCGTCTCCGAACGATATGCGTTTTCCGCCGCCGCCGCCCGCGCTCATGATGTAGAGCTGCTGGCTGCCGCCCTGATCGGAGTTGTAGACGATCTGGCTGCCATCGGGCGAGAAGCTGGGCGAGGTGTCGATCGCGGGGCCGGAGGTCAGCCGGTTGAACTTCCGCGTGCGCAGATCGATCGCGTAAATATCGGTATTGCCGTCGCGGGCCATCGACATCACGACGCGATTGCCATCGGGCGAGAAGCGCGGCGCGAAGGTCATGCCGGGGAAATCACCCAGGACTTCCTGCTGTCCCGTGTCGATGTTGAACAGGTAAACCCGCGGCTTGTCGTTGAAATAGGACATATAGGTGATCGTCTGGTCGCGCGGGGAAAAGCGCGGCGTCAGCACGAGATCCTTGCCCGAGGTCAGGAAGCGGTGATTCGCGCCATCCTGATCCATGATGGCGAGACGCTTCACGCGCCGGTTCTTCGGTCCCGATTCCGAGACATAGACGATGCGGGTATCGAAGTAGCCGTCGTCGCCGGTCATCTTGCTGTAGATCGTGTCGGCGATGATATGGGCGACCCGGCGCCAGTTGGCGGTATCGGCGGTGAAGGCCGTGCCCGTCATCTGCTGTTCAGAATTCAGCTCCCACAGGCGGAATTCGAAGGCGGTCTTGCCGCCCTGGGGCACCACCTTGCCGGCGACCAGGGCATCGGCCCCGGCCCCGCGCCACGACGGGAAGGCCGGCTGGGCCTGCAACTGGTCGGGCGACTGCGGGAAGGTGCCGGCCGGAATCGGCTTGAACAGGCCCGAGCGCTCGAGATCGGCCGAGATCACTTCCGCGATCTGGCGCCCGAGATCGCCACCGGCGAAATTGGGGATGGCGATCGGGATCGCCTGGCGCGAGCCATCTGGAATAACAAGCGCATTTTGGGCCAGCACCGGCCCCGTCAGGGCCAGCACCCCGCCGAGAGACAGGGCAAGACCGAGGGCCAGGGCCCTCGCGGCACGGCTTCCCTCGCGGGAAACTCGGAGAAAATAGCGGGTCATCATCACGTCCGTCACGGCGAGTCACCGAATCACATCGGTGCAGACTAGGGGGCAAAAATGGCAAAGGCTTGTTCCTCGCGCCACCCGTCGCCCCCGCAATGGCGGCGATTATCCCGGCCTGTTGCCCATCGGACTCGCCCGCCCCCGCCTCAGCGGTCGGCGATCGCCCGGTGGTGGCGGATCACTTCGCCGATGATGAAGTTGAGGAATTTCTCGGCGAATTCGGGGTCGAGCCGGGCCGATTCGGCCAGCCCGCGCAGGCGGCGGATCTGCTCGGCCTCCCGCGCCGGGTCGGCCGGGGGCAGCTTGTGCCGGGCTTTCAGGGCCCCCACGGCCTGGGTGCACTTGAAGCGCTCCGCCAGCATGTGGACGAGGGCGGCATCGATATTGTCGATACTGTCGCGCAGGCGCTGCAATTCGGGCAGGACCGCCGACACGTTGTCCTGTTCGACCGGTTGCACCATCCCTTGCCTCCTCCTCACGTTCTCGAATCGGCCAACGCTGGCCGAAATGTCGCCGTTTCGCAAGGTTCCCGCCTATTGCCGCCAAAGGCGAACGCCAATACCATTCGCGCCATAAAGATAATGAAGGGCACGAAGCATTGACCAATCCCCCGGGCGCCCCCCGGCCGGGCGCGGTCCGGCGCAAGCCGGCGGAGCGCGGCGCGGCGCGGACGATCGAGAGCGACGACGCGGATTCCTTGCGCGCCGGGCGGCGGCGGCTGGGTGTCGTGCTGAAGCCGGCGGCGCAGGCGCGCAGCCGCAACAAGCTGGAGCGTCTGCTCGAGGTCGGGCTCGAGATGATGAACGAGATCGGCTTCGACCGGATGCGCGTCGTCGACATCGCCGAGCGGGCGGGCTGTTCGACCGGCGCCTTCTATCAGCGCTTCGCCGACAAGGAAGCCCTGCTCGAAGCCCTGGCCCAGCGTTTCGCCGAAAAGGCCTGGACCCTGCTCGACACGATGCTGATCCCGGAGCGGTTCGAGGGCCAGCCCTTCGCCGTCGTCATCCGGCGCATGGTGGTGGTCATGGTCCGCCTCGCCAGCGCCCATGGCGTCCTGCTGCGCGAGGTGGTGCGGGCCTCGCTGCGCGACATGCGGACCTGGACCTATTTCAGCGCCATGCGCGACCACATGATGGACCGGCTGTTCGCCGTCGCCCGCCATTACCCCGAAGTCATGCCCAAGGCCGAGCCGGGTGGCCCGATCGAACTCGCGGTGCAGATCATCCTGTCGTCCCTGATCAGCCGCTCGCTGGCCGATCAGCGCATCATCGCGATTTCCGATGACGACTACGCCGCCGAAATGGCCACGGTCATGATCCGCTACCTCGTGATCGAGGACGCGCCCTGGGATGCCGCCCTGTCGCCCACCGTGGATTAGGCCCGCGCCCGCCTGGCCGGCCGTGTCACGCTCTCGTCGTCACGAGCTCCCGGTATTCGCCGGGACGGCGGGGACGTCGCGAGCGCGAGAAAAGCCCCGTCCCTAACGATCGTGGCGCGAGGTGGTGACGCCCGGCGGGTCGTTGAAGACGAAGAGCTTGGGATCGAAATCCCCGCCCAGCTTCACGTCGTCGAGGGTGACCACCGTGTTGATGCCCTGCGCGTCGAGCACCTGCCACTGGCGGAATTCGAAGGGATTTTCGGTGAAGATCAGGGTCAGGCGGCCATCGTCCTTGTTGGCGGGGGCGATGACCGAGACGCCGAAAGCCTGGGAATCCCGAACGACATCGGTCACTTCGAGGCCGTCGTCGAATGCGACTTTCTCGCGGACGAGGACGCCGATCGGTGTCCGGCCCAGGGGGTAGCGGTCGACCTGCTTGATTTCCTTGTCGTAGACGATGAGCCAGGTGCCGTCCGAGACGATGAGCAGGGGCACCGGCGGGTCATATTCGAAGCGCAACCGGCCGGGCCGGCGCAGGAACAGCTTGCCTTCAGCCATGCCGCCGTTGGAATCGACCTGGGTGAACCGCGCCTCGAGCGTGCGGAAACTGTTGAACAGCCCCTCGACCCTCGCGACATCGGCCTTGTCGCGGTCATTCAGGGTTGCGGCGCGGGCGGTGCCGAACAGCGGGGCGGCGGCAAGGCCGAGGGCCAGGCCGAGAAGCCCCCGGCGGTTCGGGGCAAAGAACATCGTCGACATGGCGCGAAAGGTGATCCAGCAATCTGGCCAAAGCAAGGCCGAAGGGTACATGACGGACCAACACCCGCCGCAAGGTGCTGTTCCGCGCGGACGGGCGGCCTTGAAGACCGGCGCCCGGGCCGTCATTCTGTCGGGACGTCGCCGCGCGCGCGGAGGAGAGCAGCAATCCATGGGCACATCCGGTTTCATCTCGGGACTGCTCGACACGATTTCCAACCGCGGCCGTTCCCTGTTCGAGCGGGGCAAGGGGCCGGCGGCCCTCGGCCTGAACGGCGGGCGGCCGGATTTCGGCCCGCTCGTCGAGGCGCTGCTGTCCGGCCGGGGCGAAGCCTCGGGCGTCGCCCGGGCGCGGCGCATCCTCGATCTCTGGACCGCCGCCAACGACGACGGCAAGCGCGATTTCCTGCTGCTGCTGGCCAGGGTCTATGGCCCCCGGCTGGACCGGCTCGATGCCGCGATCGACGCCTATCAGGCCAATCCCGGCCCCTCGACCATCAGCGCCGTTTCCCGCGCGGCGGAGCCCCGGCGCCAGGAAGTGCTGCGCCGGCTGAATCTCGCGCCCGGCGGGATTTCCTGCCTCGTCGAGATGCGGCGTTTCCTGCTGACGATCCGGGGGCAGGACCCGACCCTGCCCGCCCTCGACGAAGATTTCGTCCATCTGTTCTCGAGCTGGTTCAACCGCGGTTTTCTCGTTCTGAAGAAGATCGACTGGTCGACCCCGGCCAATCTCCTCGAGCGCATCATCCATTACGAGGCGGTGCACCAGATCCACGGCTGGGACGAATTGCGCCGCCGCCTGGCGCCGCCCGACCGCCGGCTCTATGCCTTCTTCCATCCCCAGCTGGTGGATGATCCGCTGATCTTCGTCGAGGTGGCGCTGGAGCCGGCGATTCCGGGCACGATCCAGGATGTCCTCGCCGAGAAGCGCGAGCCGATCGATCCCGCCCGGGCGACCACGGCGGTGTTCTATTCCATCTCCAACTGCCAGGAAGGGCTGAAGGGCATTTCCTTCGGCAATTTCCTGATCAAGCAGGTGGTGGAGGAGTTGCGCCACGACATGCCGCAGATCGATACATTCGTCACCCTGTCGCCGATCCCGGGCTTCGCCCGCTGGCTGGATGCCCGCCGCCATGCCGCGGGCGAGGACGCGGGGCAGGATGAAGCCTTCCCGACCCCGGCGGAGCGGGACATCCTGCAGGCGCTCGACCGGCCGGACTGGACCCTGTCGCAGGAAATCTCGGCCGCGGTCAACGCCGTGCTGCTGCGGGGCGCGGCGCATTATTTCCTGAAGGCCCGCACCGCCGACGGGCGGGTGATCGACCCCGTGGCCCGTTTCCACCTCGGCAATGGCGCGAAACTGGAGCGCATCAACCCGCTGGGCGACCGCTCGATGAACGGGATGCGCCAATCCCACGGTCTGATGGTCAATTACCTCTATCGCCTCGAGGAGATCGAGGCCAACCACGAAGCTCTGGTGACAAGGGGCGAGGTCGTCGCCGCCCCCGCCGTCCTGGCCCTGCTGGCGCCGGCCCCGCCGCCGGAGGAGGCTTCGGGCGGCAGCGTGGGCGATCGCCTGCGCCGCCTGTCGCGCCGGCGGAAAGTCGCCGCCGTGGAGGAATGATGGCGAACTATCTCTTCGACCGCCTGCTCTCGTCGGCGGTGCCGCCGGATCGCCCCTTCATCCAGCCGGGACCGGGGCCAGGCCTCGATTACGGCGGCTTGCGGCGGGCCACGGGGCGCCTCGCCCATGTCCTCCAAGGGCTCGGCGTCCTGCCCGGGGACCGGGTCGCGGTGCAGGTCGACAAAGGCGTCGACGCCATCGTGCTCTATCTTGCCTGCGTGCGGGCCGGGGCGGTGTTCCTGCCCCTGAACACCGGCTATACCCCGGCCGAGATCGATTATTTCGTCGGCGACGCCAGGCCCCGCCTGCTTGTCGTTGGCACCGGCGGCGTGGCGGCGGCGCGAGAGATCGCGGCGCGTCACGGCGCCCGGGTCGAGACGCTGGATCCGGCCGGCGGCGGCAGCCTGCAGGTCGCGGCGGCACGGGCGCCGGACGATTTCGCGACGGTGCCCCGGGGGGCGGACGACCTCGCCGCCATTCTCTATACCTCGGGCACCACCGGGCGCTCCAAGGGGGCGATGCTGTCCCATGCCAATCTGGCGTCCAACGCGGAAACCCTGGTCGACTACTGGCGTTTCACCGCCAGCGACGTGCTGATCCACGCCCTGCCGATCTTCCATACCCATGGCCTCTTCGTCGCGACCAATGTGATCCTGCTCGCCGGTGCCTCGATGATCTTCCTGACGAGGTTCGACGCGAGCGAAGTGCTGTCGCTGATGCCCCGGGCGACCTGCCTGATGGGCGTGCCGACCTTCTATACCCGCCTTGTCGATCACCCCGGTCTCGACCGGGCGGCGGTCGCGGGGATGCGGCTGTTCATCTCCGGCTCCGCCCCGCTGCTGGCCGAAACGCACCGGGATTTCGCCGACAAGACCGGCCAGGCCATCCTCGAGCGCTACGGCATGACCGAGACCAACATGAACACGTCGAACCCTTACGACGGGGAGCGGGTGCCGGGCACCGTCGGCTTCCCGCTGCCGGGCGTTACCTTACGCATCACCGATCCCGAGAACGGCGCGGCCCTGCCGCCCGGCGAGATCGGCATGATCGAGGTGAAGGGCCCCAATGTCTTCAAGGGTTACTGGCAGATGCCCGAGAAGACCGCGGCGGAATTCCGCCCCGATGGTTTCTTCATCACCGGCGACCTCGGCCTTGTCGACGCGCGCGGTTACGTGCAGATCCTTGGCCGGGGCAAGGACCTTGTGATTTCGGGCGGTTTCAACGTCTATCCCAAGGAAGTCGAGGGCGAGATCGATGCCCTGCCCGGCGTGATCGAGAGCGCGGTGATCGGCCTGCCCCATGCCGATTTCGGCGAAGGGGTGACGGCGGTCGTCGTGCGCCGCAAGGGCGCCGATGTGACCGAGGCGGGGGTGCTGGAAGCCCTGACGGGGCGGCTGGCGAAATTCAAGCAGCCCAAGGCGGTGATCTTCGTCGACGATCTGCCGCGCAACACGATGGGCAAGGTGCAGAAGAATATCCTGCGCGAGACCTACAAGGGTCTCTACAAGCCTTGAGCATCGCCCCGGCGGGAGCCGGGGCGATGCGGCAGCGTCACGAGAAGATCGTGGCGAGCTTTTCGTTCGACGAGAAGGCGGGGGTCGCCTTACTCATGTCGCTGATCTGGCCCCAGGCGGCGGCGACGTCATCGGCGGTCGCCTCGGCGCCCAGCTTCACGCCCGCGCCCTCGACGATCTGGACCAGCGAGTAGTAACCCGCGCCGGCTTCGAGGATGACGCCGTTCGGGCTGTTTTCCTGCACGAGGTGCAGGACGCCCGAGGTGACGAGTTCCGGCTTCAGGGTCTCGAGCACGGCCGGCGGCAGCAGGTTCTCGGTCATGCGGGTGGCGGCGACCGGCGCGATCGTGTTCACGCGGATGTCGTTCTTCTGGCCTTCCAGCTTGATGGTGTTCATCAGGCCGACCAGGCCGAGCTTGGCCGAGCCGTAGTTGGCCTGGCCGAAGTTGCCGTAGAGGCCCGACGCCGAGGAGGTCATGACCACGCGGCCGTAGTTGTTGGCCTGCAGGTGCGGCCAGGCGGCCTTGGTGACATAGACCGAGCCGAGCAGATGCACTTCGAGCACCAGACGGAAATCGGCGAGTTCGCCCTTGGCGAAGCTCTTGTCGCGCAGGATGCCGGCGTTGTTGATCAGGATGTCGAGCTTGCCGTAGGTGTCGATGGCGGTCTTCACCAGGGCTTCGGCGGTCTCGGGGGTCGAGACGGAATTGGTGTCGGCGACGGCTTCACCGCCGAGCGCCTTGATCTCGTCGACGACGCGCTGCGCCGCGCCGGCCGAGGAACCCGAACCATCGACGGCACCGCCGAGATCGTTGACGACGACCTTGGCGCCGCGCGCGGCCAGTGCCAGGGCATGGCTGCGGCCGAGGCCGCCACCGGCGCCGGTGACGATGGCGACGCGATTGTCGAAGCGAATGGACATGCGAACTCTCCCTTTTTTCTGTCTTTCAAGCGGATACAAGGCCCGGGGGTTCTATCGCGAACGGCGGACGGAAGGTCAAGCGCGCATTGTGCCCCGCCGCCGGCCGGTGGCGCTCAGCGGGGGGGCTGGGGCGGCAGACTGGCCAGCAGGGCGTCGCGCTCCGCCCTGGTCAGGCCGAGCCAGCGGCCTTCCGCGTCGACCGGCTTCACCT
>NZ_JBAQRT010000162.1:0-3423 GCF_049306435.1 Zavarzinia sp. | reverse complement strand
CCCCGCTCGCCGTCCCCCTCGCCGGCCCCGTGGAAGCCCGTTCCGCCGCGGCCGAATCCGTCGTCGCCGAGCCTCCCCCCGAGGGCCGGCGCATCGTCGAGTCCCCGTCCAAGGTGGCGAAGCCGGGCAAGCGCGCGCTCGAGGAAAGCCAGGCCGCGCTCGATCTCGGCGTGACCGAGGGCCAGTATCAGCTGCCGCCGCTCTCGCTGCTGAAACCCGCGCCCAGGCGGGAATCGGAAGCGATCGACGAGGCGGCGCTGGAGACCAACGCCCGCCTGCTCGAATCCGTGCTCGATGATTTCGGCGTGCGCGGCAATATCGTGAAGGTGCGCCCCGGCCCGGTTGTCACGCTCTATGAACTCGAACCCGCGCCGGGCACCAAATCGGCCCGGGTGATCGGCCTCGCCGACGATATCGCCCGCTCGATGAGCGCGATCTCGGCCCGCGTCTCGGTGGTGCCGGGGCGGAACGCCATCGGCATCGAATTGCCGAACGTGAAGCGCGAGACGGTGTGGCTGTCGGAAATCCTGTCGTCGCAGGAATATGAAAAAACCGCCTCGGCCCTGACCATCGCCCTCGGCAAGGATATCGGCGGCGCGCCGATCGTCGCCGACCTTGCCCGGATGCCGCATCTTCTCGTCGCCGGCACCACCGGTTCGGGCAAGTCGGTCGCGGTCAACACCATGATCCTGTCGCTGCTCTACCGGCTGCCGCCGGACCAGTGCAAGCTGATCATGGTCGATCCCAAGATGCTCGAACTCTCGGTCTACGAGGGGATTCCCCATCTGCTCGCCCCCGTGGTGACCGAGCCGGCCAAGGCCGTGGTCGCCATGAAATGGGCCGTGCGCGAGATGGAGGACCGTTATCGCAAGATGTCGCGCCTCGGTGTCCGCAATATCGCCGGCTACAACGCCCGCATCGCCGAGGCCAAGGCCAAGGGCGAGGAATTGAAGCGCACGGTGCAGACCGGCTTCGAAGCCTCGACCGGCAAGCCGATCTTCGAGGAACAGGCGATCGCGCTCGAGCCCCTGCCCTTCATCGTCATCATCGTCGACGAATTCGCCGATCTGATGATGGTCGCCGGCAAGGACATCGAAGGCGCGATCCAGCGCCTCGCCCAGATGGCGCGCGCCGCCGGGATGCATCTGATCCTGGCGACCCAGCGTCCCTCGGTCGATGTCATCACCGGCACGATCAAGGCGAATTTCCCGACGCGGATCTCGTTCCAGGTCACCTCCAAGATCGACAGCCGCACCATCCTGGGCGAACAGGGCGCGGAACAGCTGCTCGGCCAGGGCGACATGCTCTACATGGCCGGCGGCGGGCGCATCACCCGCGTCCATGGTCCCTTCTGCTCCGATCAGGAAGTGGAAGACGTCATCGCCTTCCTCAAGGCGCAGGGCGTGCCCGACTATGTCGAGGCGGTGACCGAGGAGCCGGAGGGCATGGAAGCCCTGGAAGATGGCGGCGCGGCGGGCACGGGCGACGACCTCTACGACCGCGCGGTCGCCATCGTCGCACGCGAGGGCAAGGCCTCGACCAGCTTCATCCAGCGCCATCTGCAGATCGGCTACAACCGCGCCGCCCGCATCATCGAACAGATGGAAGACGCCGGCATCGTCGGCAAGCCGAACCACGTCGGCAAGCGCGAGGTCCTGATCAACGAGGCCGGGGAGCGGGTGCTGTAAGCCGGCACGCGAGAAGCGCGATGGAGAGACGCTACAGATTGGTGAAATGATATTGCCGGAATATGTTTTCGGTTGAAATCCTCGCAGAAAGACAGCACCGTTGACCAATCGGGATCCGTGTGATGCTCGGTGGGTCTGTCTTTTTTGCGAGTGGGCATGATGGATTATTCGCGGCGTTCATTTCTGACCACTCTGGGGACGAGCACTTTTCTGCTGGGGGTGCCTTCCGCCTGGGGGGCGAGTGCCAGGCGCTTTCAGGTGGTCGTCTACGGCGCTTCCTTTTCGGGTCTTTTCGCGGCCTATGCCGCAGCGCGCGAAGGGATGAAAGTGGCCTTGGTCGCCGGCCCCACGGCGACGGGCGGTGTTACCGCCAACGGCCTTGGCCATTCCGATGTCACGCACAGTAAATCGCTCGAAGACAACAAGCTCGGCGGCCTTACGGCCCGCTTCTACAAGGCCATGGGCAAGGTCTATGGCAAACCCTATTCCTATCAGTTCGAGCCTCACGCGGCGCTGAAGTTCTTCCTTGACGTGCTCGACGAATCGAATGTGCCCTTTTTCCAGCGCGAGTTCGACGAGCGCCGCCCGCTGCTGAAGGAAGGTACGGCGATCAAGTCTCTGTTTCTCGAGGACGGCACGCAGATCGACGGTGACGTCTTCATCGACTGCACCTATGAAGGCGACCTCATGGCGGCGGCGGGGGTATTGTTCGAAGTCGGCCGGGACAGCCGCAAGAAATTCGGCGAGTCCATGGCCGGTTTTGGCGTTGCCCAGCGCGTCGTTTCCAAGATCAAGGCGCGGGATTCCTCCGGCCGACTGATCCCGTTGATCAAGCCCTATCCCAAGCGGCTGGCGGTCGGCGATGCGGACGCGGGGGTCATGTCCTATAGCTACCGCACCTGCCTGACCAATGACCCACACGACCGGATACGCTTCAAGAAGCCGCCGCGCTACAACGCCGACTGGTATCTGCTCGATCTTCAGCGGGCGATATCGCGTGAGGGCTTCCACGCCGGCACGACCCTGGCCGGGACCAAGAAGGTCGACCGCAACAACGACGAACCCGTGGGAGAGAACTGGGGATACACGCTGGCCAACCGGGCGCAGCGCAAGGCGATCACCGATTTTCACAAGACCTATGCCGCCGGGCGGTTGTACTTCTACGGCAACGATCCCCGCGTACCCAAATATTTCCGCGACTCGATCAACGAATGGGGCCTGGCGTCCAGCGAGTTCGAGCACAGCGGCAACTGGCCGCGCCAGATGTACATCCGGGAATCGCGGCGTCTGTGGGGGATGTACAAGCTGAAGCAGCAGGACCTCAATGCCGGCGCGGTATTCAGCGACGCCATGCTGTCCTGGAGTTACGGCATCGACGGCCATTCGGTGCAATACCTCGAGGGGCCGAACGGCGAGATGATCATCGAGGGGGCCCGCATCTCCGACGTCGAGGGCTATAAGTCCATCAAGCGCTACCAGGTGCCCATGCGCGCCTTCCTGCCGGACAAGAACCACTGCACCAATCTCATCGTGCCGGTCTGCGCTTCGGTCAGCCGGATCGCCAACTGCAGCTACCGCATGGAGCCGGCCTATATGAAAGCCGGCGAAGCCGCCGGCATCATCGCCGCGCGCGCGGTCCAGGGGAAATCGACCGTGCAGCGGGTCGACGCCTCCGGTGTCCGCTCGCGCCTGCTGAACTGGGGCGCAATCATCTAAAGGCGTGGCGGGCTGGCAC
>NZ_JBAQRT010000161.1:0-47457 GCF_049306435.1 Zavarzinia sp. | reverse complement strand
ATGCGTCGTCCCGGCGAAGGCCGGGACCTCGAGACGGGAAGGCCCCTCGCGGCAATCCCGCTTTCGCCGCCCTTCGTCCGGTGTACACTGCGAACAGCGGGGCGAGGGGTGGCGGTTTCGTGATCAGACGTTTGTACAGGGCCATAGTCGGCGCCCCCAAGGATCCGCTCTCCAGGGATACACGGCAGCACATGGCGCTGGCGGCCTTCCTCGCCTGGGTCGGGCTGGGCGCCGATGGATTGTCGTCCGCCAACTACGGGCCGGAGGAAGCCTTCCTCGCCCTTGGCCATCACACCCATCTCGCGCTCTATATCGCCTTGATGACGGCGCTGACCGTCTTCGTCATCTCGCTGGCCTATAATCAGGTGATCCGGCTGTTTCCCTCGGGCGGGGGCGGCTACAAGGTCGCGAGCACCCTGCTCGGCCCCCATGCCGGCCTCGTCTCCGGCTCGGCGCTGATGGTCGATTACGTGCTGACCATCGCGATTTCAGTGGCGAGCGGGGTGGATGCCCTGTTCAGCCTGCTGCCGGTCACCTGGCAGGGCGCCAAGCTCGGGGTCGAGATCGCGACCATCCTCGGCCTCATGGTGCTGAACCTGCGTGGCATGAAGGAGCCCTTGAGGCTGCTGGTGCCGATCTTCCTCGGTTTCGTCGGCACCCATCTCCTGCTCATCCTCGGCGGGATCCTGGCCCATGCCGAGCAATTGCCCGGCCTCCTGCCCGCGACCTTCAGCGAAACCTCGAGCCTGACCGGCGAAATCGGCTGGGTCGCCGTCGCCTCCCTGCTGCTGCGCGCCTATTCGCTGGGCGCCGGCACCTATACCGGGATCGAGGCGGTCTCGAACAATGTGCATATCCTGCGCGAGCCCCGGGTGCGCACCGGGCAATGGACCATGGCCCTGATGGCGACATCGCTGGCGGTGACCGCCGCCGGGCTGATCTCGCTCTACCTCCTGTGGAACGTCGGCCATGTCCCGGGCGAGACGCTGAACGCCACCACCTTCAAGGCGATCCTGGGCGAGACCTTCGGCGACGGCAGCCTGGCGCAGAGTGTCGCCCTGCTGATCGTCATGGTCCTGGCGGCTGGGCTGCTGTTCGTCGCCGCCAATACGGGCTTCCTCGGCGGGCCTTCCGTGCTCGCCAACATGGCGGCCGACCGCTGGGCGCCCCACGCCTTCGCCTATCTGTCGGTCCGGCTGGTGACCCAGAATGGCATCTTTCTGATGGGCATCGCCGCGCTCACCCTTCTGGTCATCACCGGGGGCAAGGTCTCGCTGCTGGTCGTGCTCTATTCGATCAATGTCTTCCTGACCTTCACCCTGTGCCTCGCCGGCCTCGTCCGCCACTGGTGGCGACAGCTCGGGACCCGCGACGCCAGCATCGGCAGTCTGCTGCAGGCGGGGCTGGCCCTCATCGTCGCCGGCTCGATCCTGGTCGTCACCCTGTTCGAGAAATTCTTCGAGGGGGGCTGGCTGACGGTGATCATCACCAGCCTCGTCATCGTGCTCGGCCTCGCCATCCGCCGCCATTACGACCAGACCGCGGTCGAGATCGCCAAGATCGACGCGCTCTTCGCGACGACGACGCGCAGCGCGCCGGTCGAATCGGTGCCCGCGGTCGACCCCGCCCTGCCCACCGCCATCTTCATGGTCGGGCGCAGTTTCGGCGCGGGGATGCACACGCTGCTGGCGGTGCGGCGCATGTTCCCCGGGCATTTCCGCAATTTCGTCTTCATTTCCGTGGGCGAAGTCGATTCGGAATCGTTCCGGGGCAGCGAACAACTCGCCCGCATGACCGCCGATGTCGAGGCCAGCCTCGGCGAGTTCGAGCGCTATTGCCAGCGCCGGGGCCTGCCGGCGGCGAGCAAGGCCGCCTATGGCACCGATGCCGCCCATGAACTGGCCCGGCTGGCCGAGAAGCTGATGGAAACCTATCCCCACGCGGTCTTCTTCGCCTCGAAGCTGATCTTCGGCCGGGACAGCCTGTTCAGCCGCCTGCTGCACAACCACACCGCCCTCGCCGTGCAGCGCCGCCTGCACCTCAAGGGCATCCCCATGGTGATTCTGCCCATGAAGGTCTGACCAAGGATGAGGCAGCGCCCCATGCCCTGCCCAATATGCGTTCACCCCTCGACGGCAGCGCCATCTTCGGGTTCAATCAATGCCAATGAATGATCACAACGTAACCGTGCCATTGTCTTTTGCGTCGACGGTGCCAGCCGTCGCGATCCTGGAGCGAGCATGACCATCAGGGTGGCCCTCAATCACAAGACGACCTACACCTATGACCGCCTGGTCAATCTGGGGCCGCAGACCATTCGTCTGCGCCCGGCGCCGCACTGCCGCACGCCTGTCACGGGCTATTCCCTGCGCATCACGCCTTCCGTCCATTTTCTGAACTGGCAGCAGGACCCGCAGTCGAATTATCTCGCCCGCGTCGTCTTCCCGGAAAAGACCCGGGAGTTCGCGGTCGAGGTCGATCTGGTCGCGGAACTCGCGATCATCAACCCTTTCGACTTCTTCCTGGAGAAAAGCGCCGAACGGGCGCCCTTCGCCTATGAGCCGGCGCTGGCCCATGAACTGAAGCCCTATCTCGAGGTCGGGGCGCCGGGCAAGGAACTGGCCGCCCTCCTCGCCAAGGTCGACCGGCGCGAGCGCGGCACGGTCGATTTCCTCGTCGATCTGAACCGCCTCGTCCATCGCCACGTCTCCTATGTCATCCGCATGGAGCCGGGCGTGCAGACCCCGGAAGAAACCCTGACCCTGAAGAAGGGCAGCTGCCGCGATTCGGCCTGGCTGCTCGTCCATCTGCTGCGCCACCTGAAGCTGGCCGCGCGCTTCGTCTCGGGCTATCTGATTCAGCTGGCGCCCGACGTGAAATCCATCGACGGGCCTTCGGGGACCGAGGTCGATTTCACCGATCTTCATGCCTGGACCGAAGTCTATCTGCCGGGTGCCGGCTGGGTCGGCCTCGACCCGACGTCGGGCCTCTTCGCCGGCGAGGGCCATCTGCCGCTCGCCTGTTCGCCCGAGCCGAGCAGCGCCGCGCCGATCGCCGGCATCGTCGACGAGGCCGGGGTCGAGTTCGACTTCTCGATGTCGATCACCCGCATCGAGGAGGCGGCCCGCGTCACCAAGCCCTATACCGACGAACAGTGGGAAGAGATTCTCGCCGCCGGTCGCGGCGTCGAGGAACGCCTGGTCGCGGGCGATGTCCGCCTGACCATGGGCGGCGAGCCGACCTTCGTCTCGATCGACGATTTCGACGGCGGCGAATGGAACACCGAGGCTCTCGGCCCGACCAAGCGCGGCCTCGCCAACACGCTGGTGCGCAAGCTGAAGGACAAATACGCCCCCGGCGGCGTGCTGCACTACGGCCAGGGCAAATGGTATCCGGGCGAATCGCTGCCGCGCTGGGCGCTGGGCTGCTACTGGCGCGCCGATGGCGAGCCGCTGTGGCAGCAGCAGAAATATCTCGCCGACGAGAATGTCGACTATGGCTTCACCCTCGAACAGGGTGAGAACTTCCTGATCACTTTGGGCGAGAAGCTGAAGGTCGCGCCGGATAACACGATCGCCGCCTTCGAGGATCCCTGGTACTGGATGTGGCGCGAGCGCCGCCTGCCGATCAACGTCGATCCGCTCGAGAACAACATGGAAGACGCCGAGGAACGCGAGCGCATGAGCCGCGTCTTCGACAAGGGCCTCGACACCCCCACGGGCTTCGTGCTGCCGCTCGAATGCTGGATGACCATGGAAGGCCCGCTGTGGCAGGCGAAACCCTGGAAGTTCCGCTCGAAGCGCGTGTTCCTGACCCCGGGCGATTCGCCGGTCGGCTACCGCCTGCCGCTGCAGAGCCTGCCCTGGGTGAAGAAGGAGGATTATCCCTACCACTTCGAGGAGGATCCCTTCGCGCCGCGCCCGCCGCTGCAGACCGGGGCCAGCACGCTGGTGTCCCAGATGCCCGGCCGCCTGCCCTCGAAGCCCCTGCCGCCGCCGGAGCCGACGACCCCGCCGGGCGCCCATCCGGGCAGCATCGTCGGCGTGTCCATGCCCGGCGTGATCCGCACCGCGATTTCGGTCGAGATCCGCAAGGGCAAGCTCTATGTCTTCATGCCGCCGCAGTCCTATCTCGAAGCCTGGGTCGACCTGATCGCCAGGATCGAGGAGACGGCGATCGCCCTCGACATGCCGGTGATCCTCGAAGGTTACGGCCCGCCCAAGGACTGGCGCCTGAAGAACATCATGGTCACCCCCGATCCGGGCGTGATCGAGGTGAACGTCCATCCGGCGAAAAGCTGGGACGAACTGGTGGACATCACCACCAGCCTCTATGAGGACGCGCGGGTCTGCCGCCTCGCCTCCGAGAAATTCATGGTCGATGGCCGCCATGTCGGAACCGGCGGCGGCAACCATATCGTCGTCGGCGGCGCGCGGCCGGAGGACAGCCCGTTCCTGCGCCGGCCGCATCTGCTGCGCAGCCTGCTGTGCTACTGGCAGAACCATCCCAGCCTGTCCTATCTGTTCTCGGGCATGTTCATCGGACCGACCAGCCAGGCCCCGCGCATCGACGAGGCGCGCCACGATTCGCTCTACGAACTCGAGATCGCCTTCCGCCAGGTGCCGGACCACACCAATGTCCCGTCCTGGCTGGTCGATCGCCTGTTCCGCCACCTCTTGTGCGATGTGACGGGTAACACCCACCGTTCGGAGTTCTGCATCGACAAGCTGTTCTCGCCCGACAGTTCGTCGGGCCGGCTCGGCCTTCTCGAACTCCGCGCCTTCGAGATGCCGCCGCACGCCCGCATGTCCTGCGTGCAGCAGCTGATCCTGCGGGCGCTGATCGCGCATTTCTGGGATCATCCCTATCCGGCGCGCCTCGTGCGCTGGGGCACCGAGTTGCATGACCGCTTCCTGCTGCCGCATTTCGTCTCGGACGATCTCGACGATGTCGTCACCGACCTCAACCAGTGGGGTGTGCCGTTCCAGCGCGAATGGCTGAACCCGCATTTCGAGTTCCGCTTCCCGCACTACGGCACGATCCATCAGCGCGGCCTGACCATGGAGCTGCGCCAGGCGATGGAGCCCTGGCATGTGCTGGGCGAGGAAGGCATGGCGAGTGGCACGGTCCGCTTCGTCGACAGCTCGGTCGAGCGCATCCAGGTGAAGATGAACGGCATGACCGATGGCCGCCATGCCGTCTCGGTCAATGGCTACCGCGTGCCGCTGACCTCGACCGGGCGCGAGGGCGAATATGTCGCCGCCGTGCGCTTCCGGGCCTGGCAGCCGGCCTCGGCGCTGCATCCGACCATTCCGCCCCACGGCCCCCTCGTCTTCGATATCGTCGACGAATGGTCGGGGCGGTCGATCGGGGGTTGCACCTATCATGTCTCGCACCCCGGCGGGCGCAATTATGTCACCGCCCCCGTGAACGCCTATGAGGCGGAAGGCCGGCGCCTTGCCCGATTCTTCAGCTTCGGTCACACCCCGGGGCCGATGACCCTGGGTCCGGTCGAAGTGACGCGGGAATTTCCGCTGACCCTCGATCTGCGCCGCCAATAGTCCTCGGAAACGGCCCCCAACCCCTGGATGGGGGGCCGTGTTTCGGGACATTGACCGCACAAGGCCGCGAATTGACCGCATTGATTCAAGAGCAAAATGATCGTGAAAAGTCATGGCGGCCCCCGACCTGCCTGATACGATGCCCCGCGTGAGTCTGGCGATCGAACCGCAAGGCCCCGAGGACGGGGCACAAATCCCTCTGCCCCTGCCGGCCGGCGAATCCGCTGCCGGCGGCGGTGATCGTCTGCGCGACTATCAACCCCTGCCCGGCACCTTCGACGAGAGCGTCGACGAGAACGGCGCCCTTCGCCCGCACTGGAAGGAGCTGACCGAATCGCTGGTCGGCCTCGGCAAGCAGGAATTCGGCGACCGCACGGCCCGGGCCCGCCAGCTGCTGCACGACAACGGCGTCACCTACAACGTCTATGGCGACCCGCGCAACGCCGCCCGGGCGATCGAACTCGACCTTGTCCCCCTCGTCATTTCCGAGACGGAATGGGCCACGATCGAGGCGGGCCTCATCCAGCGCGGGCGCCTGATGAACGCCCTGCTCACCGATCTCTACGGCGAGCGCAAGGTGTTGAAGGACGGCGTGCTGCATCCCGGCATCGTCGAATGCAATCCGGACTATCTGCGCCCGCTCGCCGGTTTCCGGCCGCCGGCGGAGATCTGGCTGCATGTCTACGCCGTCGATCTGGTGCGCGACCCGGAAGGCCGCTGGCAGGTCGTGGGCGACCGCACGCGCACCCCGGCCGGCGCCGGTTACGCGCTGGAAAACCGCATCATCACCTCGCGCTCGCTGGCGGAAGCCTACCGCGCGATGAAGGTGAAGCGCCTCGCCGCCTGGTTCGACCGGCTGCGCCAGACCCTGCGCAACCTCGCGCCCTGGACGCGCTATCCGCGCATCGTGCTGCTCACCCCCGGTCCCTATAACGAGACCTATTTCGAGCACGCCTATCTGGCGCGCTACCTCGGCTACACGCTGGTCGAGGGCAATGACCTGACCGTGCGCGGCAACCGCGTCTTCCTGAAGACCCTGGGCGGGCTGGAGCCGGTCGACGTCATCCTGCGCCGGGTCGACGACGATTTCTGCGATCCGCTCGAGCTGCGCGGCGATTCCTCGCTCGGCGTCGCCGGCCTGGTGCAGGCGGTGCTGGCGGGTCATGTCATCGTCGCCAACGCGCTGGGCACCGGCCTGGTCGAGACCCCGGCCCTGATGCCCTTCCTGCCGGCCCTGTCGCGCCACCTGCTGGATGAAGATCTGCAACTGACCAATATCGACACGGTCTGGGCGGGCGAGCCGCAGGGCCGCGACCGGCTGATGGCGCGCGGTGGCAATTACGCCCTGCGCCCGGCCTTCCCCCGGATCGGGGTCGCGCCGCCCGACACGGCCGAAAGCTGGGCCCGCCATTTTGGCGACCATCCCTATGATGGCGTCGGCCAGGCGCCGGTGCGCCTGTCGACGGCACCCTGCTTCACGGCGGAAGGCCCCCGGCCGCAGCCCATCGCCATGCGCGCCTTCCTGACGGCGACCGAGCGGGGCTTTTCCGTGATGCCGGGCGCCCTCGTCCGCATCGCGCCGACGCCGGATCGCCCGATCCTCCGCCTGCAGCAGGGTGGCCTGTCCAAGGATGCCTGGGTGCTGTCCAGCGCGCCGGTCGAGCAGTTCAGCCTGTTGCGGCCGCCCGATACCACGGTCGAGGTACGGCGCCAGGGCAATAACCTGCCGAGCCGGGTCGCCGACGATCTCTATTGGGTCGGGCGTTATGCCGAGCGGGCGGAATTCGGCGTTCGCGCCCTGCGGGCCCTCGTCCAGCGCCTGACCGATGGCGGTGGCCAGGCCGCGCAGGAAGAAATCGGCCCGGGCGCCGCCTTCCTCGCCTCCTTCGGCGAGATCACGCCGAAGCTGGCCGCGCTGGCGATCAGCGACCGGGAACGCTTCGATACCGACCTGCTGCCCCATCTGACCGACGAGACCCGCTCCAGCGGCTTTGCCTCCATGGTGCGCCGCCTGAACATGAACACGGGCATGGTGCGCGACCGCCTGTCGGTCGACATGACCCGGGTACTGCTGAACCTGCATGGCCAGATCGCGGATATCGGCAAGGCGACCCCCGGCGACTATGTCGGCCTCCTCGAATGTTTCGATTCGATCGTCGCCTCCATGGCCGCCCTGTCGGGCCTTGGCATGGAAAACATGACCCGGGGCCAGGCCTGGCGCTTCATGGATCTGGGCCGGCGGGTGGAGCGGGCGCTGTGCTCGGTCGAACTGGCGCGCGAACTCATCGTCGGCGGGGCGGACGGCGGCGGCCGCGCCCTCGACCTCGCGCTCGAGATCGCCGACAGTTTCATGACCTATCGCGCGCGCTATTTCACCGCGGCGCAATTCGCCCCGGTGCTCGATCTCCTGCTGCTCGACGAGGCCAATCCCCGCTCGCTGGCGCGGCAGATGTGGGCGCTCGCCGACCATGTCGAGAACCTGCCGCGGGAGCGCGGCGCCTTCGGCTCGGGCGCGGCGCGGCTGCTGGCCCAGACCGCCCTCGCCGAATTGCGCGCGGCCGAAATCATGCGCCTCGCCGGGACCGGCGCCGATGGCCGCCATGTCGAGCTGGAAGCCCTGATCGACGCCGTTCATGTAACCCTGCCCGAGCTGTCCGACATCATCTCGCAGACCTATTTCAGCCATGCCCTGGCCGTCCGGCCCGGCGGGCCGATCCGCACGGTGATCAAGCCATGATCCGCTTCGAGGCCCGTCACAACACGGTCTATGACTATGGCGAGCCGGTCACCCTCGCCCATCATCTCGCCCATCTGAAGCCGCGCGACAGCAGCCGCCAGCGCCTGTTGCGCCACGAGCTGCGCGTCATTCCCGAGCCTTCGACCTGGAACGAGCGGCACGATGCCTTCGACAATCCCATCGTCCAGTTCGCGGTCGAGGAACCGCACCAGAAACTGATCGTCGAATCCCTGATCGAGATCGAGATCGTGGGCGAGCCCGCGCCGGATCCGGCCTCGGCCCCGGCCTGGGACGCGCTGCGCGCCCGGCTCGACGCGGCGGGACCGGAAACCCTGGACGCCTTTGCCTTCCTGCAGGATTCGACGCTGATCGGGGTGGATCGGGAATTCGCCGAATATGCCGCCGAGGACTTTCCCCCGGGCCGCCCGGTGATCGAGGCCCTGCTCGCCTTCAACACCCGCATCAACACCGAATTCACCTTCGATCCGCAGGCGACGACGGTGACGACCCCGCCCTCGGAAGTGCTCAGCGTGAAACGCGGCGTGTGTCAGGATTTCGCCCATCTGATGATCGCCTGCCTGCGCTCGCTCGGCCTGCCCGCGCGATACGTCAGCGGTTATCTGCGCACCACGCCGCCGCCGGGCCGGCCGCGCCTCGTCGGCTCCGACCAGTCCCACGCCTGGGTCGCGGTCTGGATCGGCCCCGACCGCTGGCTGGAGCTTGATCCGACCAACGACTGCATCCCCGGCCTCGACCACATCATCCTCGCCTGCGGGCGGGATTACGACGATGTCGCGCCGCTTCGCGGCATCATCATCGGCGGCGGATCGCACCGGCTTCAGGTCGGCGTCGATGTCGTTCCGCTCAAAAACGATGCACCGTCCAAGGTCTGAGCTGAATGTGCCGATTTTTGATGCGGCGCATCGGATTAGTTTGCTAGGCTCGATTCACCGATGAAGCGAGGACTTGGATGAGCGGCGTTCTGTCCCGATATGATCAAGGTCCATTCTATTGCGAGATCATGGGGCAGCACGATACGCCCCCGGTGGAGCATACGGTGGCCATCCGCGAGCGGCTGGCGCAGCTCGATCTTGATGCGCTTCAGCGCCGGTCCGAAGACGCCGAACGCGAGCTTTACAACCTCGGCATCACCTTCACGGTCTATTCCGACAAGGATGCCATCGACCGGATCCTGCCCTTCGACGTCATCCCGCGCATCCTCAGCCGCGAGGACTGGGCTCACCTCGAGGCCGGCGTCATCCAGCGGGTTACGGCGATCAACCTGTTCCTCGCCGATGTCTACGGCCCCCAGCACGCGCTGAAGGACGGCATCATCCCGGCCGAACTGGTGCTGAACAACAGCAACTACCGGCCCGAGATGATCGGGGTGAAGATCCCCCACGGCGCCTATGCCAACATCTGCGGCATCGACGTGGTGCGCGACGACAAGGGCAAGTTCATGGTCCTCGAGGACAATGCCCGGACCCCGTCGGGCGTGTCCTATGTCCTCGAGAACCGCAACATGATGTTGCGGGCCTTCCCGGATCTGACCACCGACATCTCGATCCTGCCGGTCGACAATTACGGCCCCAAGCTGCAGGAAGCCATGGTCGAGATCGCGCCGCCCGACGCGGTCGATCCCCAGGTCGTGCTGCTGTCGCCCGGGGCCTATAATTCCGCCTATTTCGAGCACATCTTCCTCGCCCGCGAAATGGGCGTGCCCCTCGTCGAGGGCCGCGATCTCATCGTCGAGAACGACCGGGTCTACATGAAGACCACGGGCGGGCTGGAGCGGGTTCACACGATCTATCGCCGCCTGAACGACGACTTCCTCGACCCCGAGGTGTTCCGCCCGGAATCGACACTGGGCGTCGCCGGGCTGATGCGGGCCGTCCGGGCCGGCAATGTCGCGCTGGCCAATTCGGTCGGCACCGGCGTCGCCGACGACAAGGCGGTCTACGCCTATATGCCGCGGCTGATCAAATACTACATGCAGGAAGACGCCATTCTCGACAATGTGCTGACCCACATCTGCCGGGAACCGGAAGCCCTCGCCTATACGCTCGCCAATCTCGACAAGCTCGTCGTGAAGCCGGTCGCCGAATCCGGTGGCTATGGCATCACGGTCGGCCCCAAGGCGTCGAAGGAAGAGCTTGAGGCCTGCCGCGCCAGCCTGCTGGCGGACCCGTCCAACTACATCAGCCAGCCGACGATCCAGCTGTCGGTCTGCCCGACCCTGGTCGAAGGCGAGGTCGAACCTCGCCATGTCGACCTGCGGCCCTTCGCCATCACCGGCAAATCCACCTGGGTCCTGCCCGGCGGTCTCACCCGGGTCGCGCTTCGTCGCGGCTCGCTTGTCGTCAACTCAAGCCAGGGAGGCGGGTCGAAAGACACGTGGGTGCTTGGCTAGACTTCTTGCCCGTTTCGCCGAAGACATGTTCTGGCTGGCCCGCTCCATGGAGCGAGCCGAGAACCTGGCGCGTATTCTCGACGTCAACGAGACCTTCAGCCGCGATGCTCGCGGATCGCAAAACTGGCTGTCGATCGTGAATCTTCACGCCGACGCCGAGCCCTTCTTCAAGAAGCATCAGGCGGCGACCGCGAACAACGTCATCCACTATTATCTGCTGGATCCCGAGAACCACACCTCGATCTATTCCTCGATCAAGGCCGCGCGCGACAATGCCCGCACCCTGCGGCCGCTGATCTCGACCGAGCTGTGGACCCAGCTGAACATGTTCCACAGCTGGCTGCGGACATTGACCCCGGCCGATGTCGGCCGGGCCGACCTGTCGCGCATCTGCTCGAAGATCAAGGAAGGCTGCCAGACTCATACCGGCATCCTCGAAGGCACGCTCTATCGCGACGAGGGCTGGTATTTCTACCAGCTCGGCAAGCTGATCGAGCGGGCCGACCAGGGCACCCGCCTGCTCGACATCAAGTATCACCTGCTGCTGCCCGGCGCGGCGGAAGTGGGCTCGCCGCTCGATGTCTCGCAGTGGAACGCCCTGCTGCGCTCGGCCGCCGGCTATCACGCCTATCGCCGGGTTCAGCCGCGCGGCATGAGCCCGGGATCGGTCGCCGGTTTCCTGATCTTCAACAATGCCTTCCCGCGTTCGACCGCGGTCTGCATCGCCTCGATCGACGAAATCGTGGTGCGCCTGCGCCAGCGTTATGGCCTGCGCGCGGGCAACCGCACGCTGGAAATCCTCGACGGCGTCCGGGGCACGCTCGCCAACCGCTCCATCGAAATGGTGCTGGGCGGCGGCTTGCACGAATTCCTCGACTGGGTGCAGCTGCAGCTGATCGCCATCACCGACGATCTCGGCCGCTCCTTCTTCGGCCACGCCGTCGCGGAGCAGAGCCAGGTCGCCTGAGGTCCCGGCGCGCCATCCCTGAACCAGGGTGGCGCGCCGGGTCGCCTTTGTCGGCGGCCTTTGTTATCCTTGCCCCGGGGATCAACATGGGGACAATCGATCATGCGTTTCATCGCCATACTCGCGGCCCTCGTCATGGCGGCGACGCCGGCTTTCGCCGGCAAGCGGATCGACGAATATGTCTCCGGTTACTGGACGACCTACGCCTATCAGAACGACGACGGCAGTTTCGGCCATTGCGGCATGGAAACCTCCTTCGACGACGGCATGGTGCTGTCGATCCTGCTGGCCGATCAGGGCGTGATCATCGCCTTCTGGAGCCCGAAGTGGCAGCTCCGCGTCGGCTCGACCACGGCGATGCAGATGCAGATCGACCGGCGCTACGATACATTCGCCGGCGTCACCATCGACGATCCCCAGGGCATGGTTTCCAGCCTCGGCTACGATGCCCAGTTCTGGATCGCGTTCAAGGCCGGCAACGCCATGAATCTCGCCATGGCGGACGGGCGCTCCTGGACCGTGAACCTGAAAGGTTCCAGCAAGGCGACCAAGGCGCTGACCGTCTGCTTCGACCTCTATGCCCCGAACGGCCGCAAGGGCATGTTCAAATAGGGCGGGCGACCGGCCTCAATAGTCGAATTTGTAATTGAGGCCGAGCGCCGAATTATTGTCCTGGCCGATGTTGCCCTCCACCGTCACCCGCGGATAGACCTCGACCTCGATGTTGACCGCGCCGGAATTGGGCGCCAGGCCCTGTTCGAAACCGAGATAGACCCCTTCGGCGATATAGCGCCCGGCGGACAGGCTGCTGCCCGCGAGGGCGCCGCCGGACTTCGTGTCGGCGCTGTCGTCCGAGCCGATTTCCAGCCGGTCCAGGCCGAGCGTGTCACGAACCTTGCCCAGGAAATCGCCACCGCCCTGACCCGACAATTCGAGCGCGGTCTGGCCCAGCCGCACCGCCTGGCTGGCGGTCAGGTTGGAGACCGAACGGCCGAACAGAACCCGGCTCAGCACCTCGTCATTGGGCAGGGACGGCTCGGACGAGAGCTGGATCTTCAGGGCGTTGGCCGGACCGGTGACCGTGACCTTGGCCGTGACGTCATCGGCCGGCGCGGTCGCGACGATATTCAACTGGGGCGCGGCGGCGAGACCGGACGGGAAGGTGAGCGAGCCTTCCGAGATCGAGAACGGCCGCCCAGCCAGGGTGAAGGTGCCCCGGACCACCTCGAACCCGCCCGAGAGATCGGGCGCGGTCAGGGCGCCGGTCACCCTGATCGTGCCGCGCCATTCGGAATCAAGACCACGGCCCCGGACGAAGAACTGCCCCGGCGCATGGATCGCGAGATCGAGGCTGCCGACCCGGGGCGGCGGCGCATCCTGATCCGGCGGCAGGGCGAGCGGCGTCGGCGGCGTCCCCGGCGCGGCCGGATCGCGCACCTCCACGACGGCGACCGAAGGCGGCACCTTGGCGGAAATCTCGACATTGCCGTGGCGGATGGTCACCGTGCCCTTCACTTCGGGCGCCGTTGCCGTGCCCGCCAGCGCGATATCGACATCGCCATCGGTGGTCGCCAGATCGAGACGGGTGAAACGCAGCGAACGCGCGGTCACCTGGCCGTCGATGGCGAAATCGCCATCGGCCAATTGGCGGGCGCTGCCGCTGCCGGCGATGGTGCCGCCCTCGCCATCGGTGCCCTTCAGGGATTCGATGGTCGCGCTCGTCCCGGTGAAAGCGACCGCGAGGGCGAGGTCGCGCAGCTCGAAGCCCGACAGGCCATTGGTCACCCGGCCCTTCTCCAGGGTCAGGCGGCCCACGGGCTCGGGCGCGGCCGGCGTTCCCTTGATGGTCGCGTCGACCGCCAGCCGACCGGCGATCCGGTTGTCGCCCAGCGGCAACAGGGGTGCGATGCGGCGCAGGTTGGCGTCGATCCGCACCGCGAGATCGAGGGCGCCCTTCTGGTCCGGCATGGGAATGCCGCCCTCGATCCGCACCGGGACCGAGCCATTGGCCTTGATCGTGGCCTCGCGGATGCCGGTGACGGCCAGATCGACATCGGCCCGGCGCCCCTGCCAGGCGATGCTGGCATCGAGATCGGGCTTCGGCATGTCGGCGGCGGCGACATCGAGAAGACCCGCCGGCGGCGTCAGGCCCTTGGCGGCCAGATCGAGGCGGCCGCGATCGCCGGCGATGTCGAGCGTGGCGTCGAGAATGCCACCGGGCAGGCTGCCTTCGGGAACAAGCGCGGCGACATCGGCGAAATCGAAGCCGGACAGGCGCAGCTTGCCCGAGGGCGCGCGCCCGATGGCGACATCGCCGACGAGGCGCGCCTTGCCAAAAGCGAGGTCGAGACCCTTCACCGCCGTCTCGGCGCCGAGAGTGACCGTCAGCGGCTTCCGCAGGCCGAAATCGGTCTCGGCCAGAGTGCCGGTCAGGCTTTTCGCGGTGATCCTTGGCGTATCGACATTCTCGAAACGGCCTTCGAGATCGAGCTTCACGGGTGCCGGCACGCCGCCCGCCGCCGCGACGGTGAAGCCGATATCGGCGAAGGAGGCGAGATCGGCCTTCGCCGTCAGCCGGTCGATGGTGGCATCGCCACTGACGAGGCCCGTGGCCTCGACGGTCGTGCGGCCCTTGCCGGCGCCGAGCAGATCGTCGAGCACGGCCTTGAGGTCGAGCCGGGCAAGCGTCGCACCGGCGGCACTGGCGTTGCGCAGTTCCGCCGTCACATCGGCGCCCTGCCCCTTGTCGCGCGGCGCCAGCGCCAGTTCGATGCGCGCGGAACCAGCGAGCGGCATTCCAGCGACGGGAGACAGCGTGGCGAGCCTCGGCACCACGGCCTTCACCCGGCCCTCCGCGAGGCCGCTGTCGCTGGCATAGGCGATATCGCCAGCAAGGTCGACGCCCAGCACCTGCCCGGACAGACCCGTGACCCGCGCCGTTACCCCGTCGAAGGCGACATCGGCGCCGAGCCGTGTCGGATAGGTCCCGCCGGTCTCGACATCGAGCCGCCCGGCCGATGTGCCGGCGGCATCGGGCACGGCCTTGAGGACCAGTCGCGGATCGCCGAAGGCGATACCCCCGGCCGAGACCCCGGCGCCGGTCAGGGTCAGGTCCAGCAATGGCTTCATCACCGGCCCCTGCACCGTGCCCGCCAGATCGACACTGCCGGCGAGACCTTGGAGGCCCAGCCGGCCAAGATCCGAGGCCTTGCCCGCGACTTCGGCCGACAGGGTCTCGGCGGCGGGATCGAAACTGCCCCTGGCCCGCAGGCTGGCCACCGCGGCCTCCGCCGAGAGACGGTCGAGCACCAAGGCCCCGCCGTCCACATAGCGCCCGGCGAGGGATACCCGGGGCGTCGGCCCCAGCAGGCGGGGCAGGTCGGCGTCGCCCGCGATATTCTCGCCCGCGACATCGGCGGTGAAGCCGATATCGAGCGGGGAAAGCCGGCCTTCCGCCGTAACGGCCAAGGTTCCGGCTCCGGCCAGGCCCGCCTCGGGCACTTGCGCGAGATCGACCAGCCTTGCCCCGACTTCGGCCTTCAGCGAAGCGAAACCATCGGCCAGTGTCGCCTTGCCCTCTACCTCGGCGCCGGGGGCGGCGACATGAAGGCGGGTGATATCGGCGCCGCCGACCGAGAGATCCGCCACCCCCTCGAGTTCGATCAGGCTGGGGCGGAGCGCCACCGGAAGGGTGGCAAGCTCGGGCAGCGGGGCATCCGGCCGCACGTCGATCCGGGCCGACAGACTGGCGTCGGCCCCACCCTTCAACTGCCCCTTCGCATCAAGAGCGACCCCCGTCAGCTCGAGACCAAGGCGCGAGACATCGACCGTCTCCCCCGCGACGGAAAGCGCGAGGTCGATGCCGATGCCATCCCCGACCAGCGCGCTATAATCCACCGGCACCAGCGGCCCGGGTAGCGCCCGGCCCCGCAGGCTGGCATTGATCGCCGCGCCATCGCGGGCAAGGCTCAGCCGGCCGTCGAGACGGGCGCCGAGCGCGGCGAGTTTCAGATCGGCCTCGAAGCCGGTCAGGGGACCCTGGCCGGTCAGGGCGACATGCAGCGGCTCGTCACTGGCGAGGCCGGCGATCCGCGAGATCGGCCCATGGGCCGGCTCGTCCAGCCGGACATCGAGGGCCAGATGATCGCCCTGCGGCTCGTGGCGGACGTCGAGGGTGAGGCGGGTCGAGTCCGCGCCCGCCACCGGTTGCAGGGAAAGGCTGGCCCCGGCGATACCAACGCCATCGACCCCCAGCCGCCCGCCGAGGGCAAAGCGCGTCTCCTCTCCGGCGAGGGCGGCGCCCAGCACGATTTCGGGCACCGACAGGCGGTCGAGGGCAAGGCCGGCCGGCAGACGCGGCAGGGAGAAATCGCTGGTGGGCTCCTCGGATGGCGGCGGCTCGGCGCCGGCCATGGGCAGGCGATCGAGCACGAGGCGGCTGGCGACGATTTCCCGGACATGGATGCGGCCGCCGATGAGGGCGTAGGGATCGATCGAGACCCGGGCATTCTCGACCGTCAGCCACGGTCCCACCGGGTCGGACACTTCGATCCGGGCGAGCGCTGGCCCGAAGGGCAGGCCGCCGGACAGCCCGTCCAGCCGGATGGTCATTTCCGGGCTGGAGACCTGATCGGAAATGAAGGCGGCCAGCCGGCTTTGCACCGCCGGCACCTGCAGGGCGGCGATCGCAAGGGCGATGACGACCAGCGGCGCGCCGAGCCCGATGCCGGTCCATTTCAGGGTCCGGGACAGTGAAGGTTTCATCTTTCGCCCTCCTCCCGGCTCAGAAGGCCTGACCGATGGAAATATAGATCTGGATGATATCGTCGCTGTCGCGCTTGCCCACGATCGGCATCGCGATATCGAGGCGCAGCGGCCCGATCGGCGAGCGATAGCGCAGACCGAGACCGGCGCCCATGAAGAGATCGGCGCCGAAATCGGGAATACTGTCCTCGAACACGCTGCCGAAATCGACGAAGGGCACCAGACCGATGGTCTCGGTCACCCGCCAGCGCATCTCGACCGCGCCGGTCAACAGGGATTTGCCGCCGGTCGCCTCATCGTCGCTGCCCAGCGGCCCCGCCGCCTGATAGGCGAAGCCGCGCACCGAATCGCCGCCACCGGCATAGAAGCGCTTGTCCGCCGGCAGCGAATAGGTCGAGCCGCCGAAGGTCGCGCCGAGGCCCCCGCGCAGCGCCAGCACGTAATCCTCCGCATCATCGAGCGGCAGATAGGTCGAGGCCGAGGCCTGACCGATCAGGAAGGTGCCGGCGGTCCCCGCGAGGTCGTAATAGGGGGTGAGCGAGAAGACCAGGCGATGCCCCCGCGTCGGATCGAGCGCATCGTTCGACGTGTCGCGCCGCGCGATCACCGGAACGCCGAACAGCGTGTAGTCCTCGGTGACGCCGTCGTCGTCGATATGGCTCTGCTCCAGCGTGGCGCCGCCCGAGAAGAACCATCGCGGCGAATAGCGCCATTCGAGGCCGCCACCGATCGAGAAGGTGTCGAGGTCATAGGCATCCAGTTCCTCGCGCTTCGCCTTGGCCTCGAACACGAGGTCCACATCGCGCCATTCGAAATCCGGCTTCTTCGCCTTGGCGTCGAGACTGTAGCCGGTCTGGGCGATATCGGCGGTGATGCGCAGGGTCTCGCGCCCGCCCAGCAGGTTGCGGTGTTCCCAGAAGGCGCGGGCACCGGCACCGTCGCTGGTGGAATAGCGCAGGCCGCCGCCGATGGTGCGGGGCTTCGCCTCGGTCACCCGGATCAGCATGGGCGCCCTGCCGTCCGGCCCCGGCGGCTGGGTGGTGACGCTGACCGTGCCGAACAGGCCGGTGGCGACGAAGGCGCGGCGCGTCTCCTCGATCTGGTCGATGTTGACATCGTCGCCTTCGCGCCAGCGCAGCAGGGCCCGGGCGGCCTTGTCCTTCAGGCGCTCCAGCCCCTCGAAACTGGTCGGGCCGAAGCTGGCCAGGGGGCCATAGTCGATCGCCCAGGTGATATTCACCCGGCGGCCCGCCCGGTCGAGCACGGCATCGCGATGCGCGACCTTGGCGAAGGGCCGGCCGCGCTGGCCAAGATGGATGATGATCGCCGCTTCGGCATCGAGAACGGCGCGGGCGTCATAGGGCGCCCCCGTCTTGAGCCCCAGGCGCTCGGGAGACGGCGCCAGGGCGGGGCCGAGGTCGACGCCGCCCGGATCGGTCAGGCGCAGGGCGCCCACGGCATAACGCTCTCCCGGCGTGACGCGGATGGCGACGGGGACCGGCTTCTGGTCCTCGTCCGAGGTCACGTCGATGGCGGCATCGAACCAGCCATAGGCGTTGAGCACGAGGCGGATACGGTCGAGATCGCCCCGGATGCGGTTGCGCAGGGCGGTCAGGCTGGGCGGCGGCTTGTCCTTCAGGGTGACGAGTTCGCTCGTCTCCTCGACAAGGCCGCGGGTGGTATCGTCCGGCAGACCGCTCAGATCGAGGCGATAATCACTCGCCGCCCGGGCCGCGCCCGCGCACAGCATGAGCACCAGCGCCAGAACAAGCCGCGCCTGCATAGACCTCGCTTCAAAGCCGCGCCACATTCCGCTAGCGTCCATCCACCATGACCCGTGCCTCCACCATCACGCCCGTCGGCTGGTATCGCCTAGTATGGCCGATCATTCGCCGATTCGACCCTGAAACCGCCCATGGCCTCGCCCTTCGCTTGCTGGCCTGTGGAATCATGCCGCCTGTTGGTGGCGAGAATCCGGCGGCGCTCGCCGTCCGGGCGATGGGATTGAGCTTCGCCAATCCGCTCGGCCTCGCCGCCGGATTCGACAAGAATGCCGTGGCGGCCCATCGCCTGTCCCGGCTCGGCTTTGGTTTCGGCGAGGTCGGCGGCGTCACGCCGCGGCCGCAGGTGGGCAATCCCCGGCCGCGCCTGTTCCGGCTGGATGGCGATTTCGGCGCCATCAACCGCATGGGCTTCAACAACGAGGGCGAGGCGGCGGTCGCGCTGCGCGTCCGCGCCGCGAGGCATCCCGGCTTTCCCCTGGGGGTCAATCTCGCCAGCAACAGCGATTCGGAGGCCCCGGCGGAGGATTTCGTCCGTCTGGTGCAAGGTTTCGCCCCCATTGCCGATTATCTGACCGTCGACGTCTCCTGTCCCAACACGAAGAACGGGCGCATGTTCCAGGATCCCGTCCGGCTGGACGATCTCCTCGCCCGGCTGCTGACCGCGCGCGGCGGCCACCGGACACCGATGCTGGTCAAACTCGCCTCGGACCTTTCGGAAGCGGAAGCCCTCGCCATCGCCGAGGTCACCATGCGCCACGGCCTCGCCGGCCTCGTCGTCGCCAATACGAGCGCGCTGCGCCCCGACAGCCTGACCTCGCCGCACAAGGCCGAGCGCGGCGGCCTGTCCGGCCGGCCGATCTATGGCGCCTCGACCGCGCTTCTCGCCGCGATCCGGCGGGCGGTCGGCAAAGACGCCACCCTCGTCGGTGTCGGCGGCATCTTCACGGGCGAGGATGCCTACGGCAAGATCAGGGCCGGCGCCAGCCTGCTGCAGCTCTATACCGCCATGGTGTTCCGCGGCCCGGGCGTCGTCGGCACGATCAAGCGGGAACTGGCCGCCCTGCTGACCCGCGACGGCTTCGCCAGCGTCGCCGACGCGGTCGGCGACGGCAGCGCATTGACCTGAGGGTAGCTCTCGGACACCCTCAACGGAAAATTGCGGGTTGGGGGATATCCAATGCGGTTCGGGTCGTTGGCGACGAGCGTCGCCCTCCTCGTTGGCCTCGCGGCCTGTCAGACCGTGCCGGAAACGCCGCACGTCGCGGCGGCACCGCCAGCGGAGCAGGGCCAACCGCAAGCGCCCGACCCTGCCGACGCTGCCGACGCTGCCCGGCTACAGTCCATGATCGACGCGGCCCTGGGTGGCGACAAGGCCTTTCGCGTCGAGGGCAACACCCACGTCAGGCATATCCAGAGCGGCATGACCTGCGACCTGAGCAAGGATTCCGTCGCCCCTCTCGCCCATCTGTTCGTTTTTCCGGCCGCCGCGGTCGGCGACGATGTCGGCTGCGACCGCGCGCTGCCTGATGGCAAGATGACCGTTTTCGCGACCCGGAAAGGCCATCTATCCTTCGACGACTATGTCGCCGGCACCGTGAATTCGATGCGCCGCATGTTCCCCAGCGGAATCTCCACCGCAGCGATCGTCCCCACCTACCCGGACATGAGCAATCCACGAGCCTTCAGCTTCGACGTCACGCTGGACGGGCATCCGTATGTGACCACGGCGTGGATCGCCGAGGAGGGTGACTGGTTCGTCACCGTCCGTTCGACCTATCCCGCCGAAGCCAAGGGCCAACTCGAGGTTCTTTCCGCGATCACGATCATTCCCGCCCGCCTGTCGATCCGGTCGGCAGGCGGCCGCTGATCGCCTCACATCGCCTTGAGTTCGCCGCCCTTCCAGACGTAATAGACGACGCCGGGCTTGGACAGGTCGCCCTTGGCGTCGAAGGCGATTTCGCCGAGCACCGTGGTGAAGCGATTGACCCGGATCGTGGCGGCGAGGCGTTTGCCGTCGATCGGGGCGGCTGGATCGGGCTTGACGACGGGGCCGAGGGCGGCGGTCAGCACTTCCGCCGCCGCGAAGGCGTTGAGGACATAGCCCGACGGATCCTTGCCCTGGTCGAGCAGTTTCTCGATCGCCTTGGCCGCGGCGGGATTGTCCAGCGGGTTGCGGGCGAAGGTCACGATGGCGCCATCCGCCGCCTTGGCGCCGGCCGCCTTGACGAAATCCGGGCTCGCCATGGCATCGGTGCCGATGATCGAGGCGGTGACGCCGGCATCGCGCAGCGCCTTCACGAATGCGCCGGAGCGCTCGGGCACGGCGGCGACGAAGACGACCCCGACGCCGGCCGATTTCAGCTTGGCGGCCGCCGTCTTGGCCGAGAGATCGGCGCCGATGACGAGATCGGCCGCGGCCTCGGGCATCTCCAGCTTGGCGACGGCGGCCTTGAACACCGTCACCACCTGCTGACCGTAAAGCGTGCCATCGCGGATGATGCCGATCTTTTTCTTCGGCATGGTCTGCTTGATCAGGGCGGCGGCGATCAGGCCCTGATAATCGTCGCGCCAGACGGTGCGGAAAACCGTGCCGCCGGCCTGGTCCGTCAGGCGCGGATCGGTCGATCCCGGGGTGATCATGACCACCTGGGCCGGGCCATAGACCGCCGCCGCCGCCTCGCTGGCGCCGGAGCAGAAATGACCGATCACCGCGACGATGCCGGACGAGACGAATTCGGCGGCGACACCGGCGGCCTTCGCGCTGTCGCAGGCGTCGTCCCTGGTCACCAGTTCGACCTTGCGGCCGGCGATGCCGCCATTGGCGTTGACCATGGCGATGGCGAATTCGACGCCGGTTTTCAGTTGCGCGCCGAAGGCGGCCTGATCGCCGGACAGTGGCGCTGCAAGGCCGATGCGAATGTCGGGCAGGCTGGCCGTCGCCTGGGCGACGGGCGGGGCCGAGGCCTGATCGCGCCGCGCGCTATGCATCCAGAACCAGGCAACGGCGGCGCCAAAGGCGATGATCGCCACCAATCCCAGTACCAGCTTGCGCATGACCGTCCCCTCACGAACCCACATTCCGGCGACGCTAAGGTCGGCGCCGATTCTCTGCAACCGTCACTGTACCCGAAGCCGGTGGAAGGCAAGGAAAAAGGGCCCGGCCGTCACCGGCCGGGCCCCCCAACCGGACCCTTTGTCGCGATGCCGGAAGACTTACTTCTTCTCGGCGTACTGGCCCTTCGACCATTCGTACATGACGTATTCCGGGTTCTTCACGTCGCCCTTGGCGTCGAAGCCGAGGGTGCCGAGCACCGTCGGGAACGCACCGGCGCGGATCGCCGCCGCCACCTTGGCGGTATCGGTGCCGCCGGACGTCTTCACCGCCTCGGCCCAGACCTGGATCGCGGCATAGGTGTAGAGGGTGTAACCTTCGGGATCATAGCCGATCTTCTTGAACTCGTCGACGACCTTGGCCGCTTCGGGCTTCAGGCGCGGATCGGGCGCGAAGGTGAAGAGGAAGCCTTCGCCGGCGTCGCCGGTGATCGACCACAGTTCGTTGGTGTTCTGCGCGTCGCCCGAGATGAAGGTGGCCTTCAGGCCCTGCTCGGCCGCCTGACGGATGATCAGGCCGCTCTCGGTGTGATAGCCGCCGATGTAGACGACTTCGATGCCTTCGGCCTTCAGCTTGGAGACGAGGGCCGAGAAGTCCTTGTCGCCCTGGGTATAGGCTTCATAGACCGCCGGCGGCGTCTTCAGCGCCTCGAGGCCCTTCTTGGTCTCGTCCGCGAGGCCCTTGCCGTAGGCCGACTTGTCGTGCAGGACCGCGACCTTCTTGCCCTTGAAGTTCGTGTCGATGTACTTGGCCGCGGTCGCGCCCTGGTAATCGTCACGGCCGCAGGTGCGGAAGATGTTGGTCCAGCCCTTGGTCGCCGCTTCGTCGGTGAAGACCGGGTTGGTCGAGGCCGGCGACATCTGCAGCACGTTGTTCTCGTTGTAGACCGCCGAGGCCGGGATCGACGACGAGGAACAGAAATGCCCGGCCACGAAGACCACGCCCTTGTTGACCAGATCGTTGGCGACCGCGACCGCCTGCTTCGGGTCGCAGGCATCGTCGCCGACTTCGAGCTTCAGCTTCTCGCCATTGATGCCGCCGGCGGCGTTGATATCGGCGATCGCCTGTTCGGCGCCACGCTTCATCTGCTCGCCGAATGCCGCGTACTGGCCGGTCATCGGACCTGCGGTCGCGATGGTGATGTCGGCGTGGGCGATGCCCGCAAAGCCGAGACCGGCGAGCAGGGCGGCGGCGGCAAGCCCGGATTTGAGCTGCTTCATGCGATCCTCCGAAAAGTCCCCCGACGTGCTTCGGTCCGACATGGCGCCGAGTGGCACGCCGCAGGGCAAGAGCCTAGACACAACGGCAGGGCCCGCGCAACGGGCCGTTGCCGTCCAACACTCATTCCGGCGCCTTGGCGCGCCAGCCGAAAGGTCCCGTCTGTTCGTAAAGCCAGGGGTACTGCCGCACCATCTTGGCGACGAAGGTCAGCCGATGCCCGACGAGGGCATAGGCCGACAGGATGAGACCATCCAGGACGTAGCCCTGCAGGGACCAGAGGTGACCCGAGAACAGGCCCCAGTGCAGGAAGCGATCGAAGATGGCGACACCGAAGCCGGCCAGTACCGCCATCCAGGCGGGGCGCCAGCCCTCGGCGATGCCCTGCCCGGCCAGGAAGCTGCACAGGCCGAACAGACAGAGCGTGAGCCCGATGAACGGGCCGAGGGTGGTATCGAACACGGTTTCCATGGCGCTCAGTGCCCCCCTTCGAGATAGGCGGCGCGCACTTCCTCGTTGCCGAGAAGCTCGGCCGAGGTCCCGCTCATCTGCACCCGTCCACCCGCCAGCACATAGGCGCGGTGGGCGAGTTTCAGCGCGTGGAAGGCGTTCTGCTCGACAAGGAAGACGGTCATGCCCTGACTGGCGTTGATCTCGCGGATCACCTGGAAGATCTGGCGGACGATGATCGGGGCAAGCCCCAGCGACGGCTCGTC
This sequence comes from Zavarzinia sp., assembly GCF_049306435.1. Lineage (NCBI taxonomy): Bacteria > Pseudomonadati > Pseudomonadota > Alphaproteobacteria > Rhodospirillales > Zavarziniaceae > Zavarzinia > Zavarzinia sp. Next base: position 24,188 of record NZ_JBAQRT010000161.1, on the reverse strand, counting down.
GAGGAGGAGAAGACGCGGCCGGCTCATCAGAGCGCGGGCGATCGCCAGCATCTGCTGCTCGCCGCCCGACAGGGTGCCGCCACGCTGGCCTTGCCGCTCCTTGAGGCGCGGGAACATGCGGAAGGCCCGGTCCAGATCCTCGTCGAAGAAGGCGGGGTCGGTGACGACCGCGCCCATCTTCAGATTCTCCATCACGGTCATGCGCGGGAAGATGCGGCGGCCTTCCGGGCTCTGGGCGATACCGAGGCGCATGATCTGATGGGTGGGCAGGCCGGTGATATCCCGCCCCTCGAAGGTGATGCGCCCGGCCGAGGGTTTCGGCTTGCCGCACATCGACATCAGCAGCGTCGACTTGCCGGCGCCATTGGCGCCGATCAGGGTGACGATCTCGCCTTCGTTGATCTCGACATCGACGCCGCGCAGGGCCTCGATCGCGCCGTAAGACGCGCGCAGTCCCTCGATCTTCAGCATGGGGGCGCTCATGCGGCACCTCCCGCCTTGGCGTCATCCCGGCGCAGGCCGGGATCTCGCGACGGGATGGCACCGATGCCAACGCCCATGAGGTCCCGGCCTGCGCCGGGACGACGAACGGGGAGGAAGCGCACGCTCATGCCACCGCCCCTTCCACTTCGTCATCCTCGCCGAGATAGGCGCGGATCACATCCGGGTTCGACTTGATCTGGGCCGGGTTGCCTTCGGCGATCTTGCGACCGTAGTCGAGCACGACGATGTGATCCGAGATTTCCATCACAACGCTCATGTCGTGTTCGATCAGAAGGAGGCCGACGCCGTAATCGTTGCGGATCATCAGGAGAAGCGCGTTGAGTTCCGCCGATTCTCGGGGGTTGAGGCCCGCCGCCGGCTCGTCGAGGCAGAGCAGCGCGGGGTCCGTGCACATGGCGCGCGCGATTTCCAACCGGCGCTGGTCGCCGTAAGGCAGCGAGCCCGCGGGCTCGTCCGCCCGGTTGATGAGACCCGTGCGGTTCAGCCAGAAGCGCGCCTTCTCCACCGCCTCGGCCTCGGCCTTGCGGAAGCCCGGCCAGCCGACGAGGCCGAGCAGGCTGTAACCGCTGGCGCGCATCAGCTTGTTGTGCTGGGCGACCATCAGGTTCTCGAGCACCGACATGCCGGTGAACAGGCGGATATTCTGGAAGGTGCGCGCGACCCCCGCGGTCTTGGTGATGCGGAAATCGTCGAGCCGCTCGAGCAGGAAGGATTTGTCGCCGCCCGGGCGGGTCAGGGTCAGGCGGCCCACCGTCGGCTTGTAGAAGCCGGTCAGGCAGTTGAAGACCGTGGTCTTGCCCGCGCCGTTCGGCCCGATCACCGCGGTGATATGGCCGGCCTGCGCCTCGAAGGAGACGTCGTTGATCGCGGTCAACCCGCCGAAGCGCATGGTCAGATGCTCGACCGTCAGCAGGGGGCGGCTCATGGGCGCACTCCCTTCCCGCCGTTGATGAGAATGGTCGGATCACGGTGCGACAGGAGCCCGCGCGGCCGCCAGATCATGATCAGCACCATGCCGAGACCGAACACCAGCATGCGGTATTCGGCCAGGCCCCGGAAGGCTTCGGTCAGGCCGATGACGAGGATCGCCGCCAGGGCGACGCCGAGCTGGCTGCCCATGCCGCCCAGGACGACGATGGCGAGGATCATCGCCGATTCGAGGAAGGTGAAACTCTCGGGCGAGACGAAGCTCTGGGTCGTCGCGAAGAAGGAGCCGGCGAACCCCGCGAACATGGCGCCGATGGCGAAGGCCGTCAGCTTGGTGTTGGTCGGGTTGATGCCGAGCGCCCGGCAGGCGATCTCGTCTTCCCGCAGCGCCTCCCAGGCGCGGCCGACCGGCAGGCGCCGGATGCGGATGGTGAAGACATTGACGACAAGGGCCAGCACCAGGATCAGATAGAAGAAGAAGATCGAACGGTGCAACGGCGAGAATTCGAGGCCGAACAGCTGGTGGAACGGCGTCACCCCTTCCGGCGCGTTGCGGACGAAAGGATGGCCGAAGAAGGTCAGGCGCGGGATGGAGCCGATGCCGTTCGGCCCGCCCGAGAAATTGGTCCAGTTCAGCAGGACGATGCGGATGATCTCGCCAAAGCCCAGGGTGACGATGGCGAGATAATCGCCGCGCAGGCGCAGCACCGGAAAGCCGAGCAGCACGCCGAAGGACGCGGCCAGCAGGCCCGAGATCGGCAGCGCGCCCCAGAAGCCGAAGCCATGATCCTTGGACAGCAGGGCATAGGTATAGGCGCCGACGGCATAGAAGGCGACATAGCCGAGGTCGAGCAGCCCGGCGAGGCCGATCACGATGTTGAGGCCCCAGGCCAGCATCATGTAGGTGAGGACGCGGATCGCCGTGTCGAGAATATAGGAATTGGCGAAGGGCATCATCGGCAGCAGAAACGCCGCCGCCAGCAGCAGGAAGCCGAGGCCCCGGGTGAACAGCCGGCGCAGGCGGTCGGCCTTTTCCTCGTCGCTCTCGGTCGCCAGCGCCGCCCGGGCCTGACGATGGGCGCCATAGTGGCCGGCCAGACCGCGAATGACGAGGGCGGCCCCGGCGGCGATCGCCAGAATGCCGAGGAGATCGGCCGGCCAGGGCAGCAGGAAGCCGGCGGCCGCCAGCGCGGCGGCGATGCCATAGGCGGGAATACGCAGTCCCCGATCCGACAGGGCGAGACCAAGCCGGCCGAAGAAGACGATGATGATGCCGACCGCGACTTCGGTGAAACGGGCATCGACCGTCAGCATTCCGCCCCGATCGACGGTCTGCAGCCCGACGATCGGGCCGGCCAGGGCCATGGCGACCAGGGCAACGATGGCGGCATCCTTCAGCGACGCCTGGAAGGGCGTGGCCGGGGTGGCGCGGGGGCCGGGGAGAAGATCCGTCGCGGCCATGCTCACACCTTCTCGATCTCGGGCCGGCCGAGGAGGCCGGAGGGACGGAAGATCAGCACCAGGACGAGAATGGCGAAGACCGCCACATCCTTGTATTCGACCGAGAAATAGGCCGACCACAGCGCCTCGATCAGGCCGATCAGCAAGCCGCCGAGCACCGCGCCGGGCAGGGAGCCGATACCGCCCAGCACCGCCGCGGTGAAGGCCTTAACCCCGGCGAGGAAGCCGATGTAGAAATCGATCACGCCGTAATAGAGCGTGACCATCATGCCCGCGACGGCGGCGAGGGCGGCGCCCATGACGAAGGTCATGGCGATGGTGCGATCGACGTCGACCCCGATCAGCGACGCCATGGTGCGGTCCTGCTCGCAGGCGCGCTGGGCCCGGCCGAGGGGCGTCTGGGTGATCAGATAGGTGAAGCCGACCATGAGCGCGATTGTCAGGACGACGATGAAGACCTGCAGATAGGACAGGGTGACGGTGAAGCCGCCATTGCCGGTCATCAGCTCGAAGCCGCCGCGAATGACCGGCGCGATCGGCTTCGGCCGGGCGCCCTGCGCCAGCTGGACGTAATTCTGCAGGAAGATCGAAACGCCGATCGCCGAAATCAGCGGCGCCAGGCGGAACGAGCCGCGCAAGGGCCGATAGGCGATCCGCTCGATCGCCCAGCCGTAGAGCGCGGTGATCGCCATGGCGAAGACGAGGACGATGAGAAGGGCGAGCGGGATCCAGGTGACGCCGATCAGCCCCATGACGATGATCCCGATCAGCGACAGGAAGGCGCCGACCATATAGACCTCGCCATGGGCGAAGTTGATCATGCCGATGATGCCGTAGACCATCGTGTAGCCGATGGCGACCAGGGCATAGACCGAGCCCAGGGTGAAACCATTGATCAGCTGTTGAACCAGATAGGCGCTATCCACGTTCAGCCCCCCGTCTTCAGGCTATGTCGCAAGCGCGGACAGGAATGAAGTGAATGATGACGGGCCCCGCCCGCCGCCGTACTGATCCTCAAAACACGACCCCCAGCCTTTTGGCTCTATGCTTGAACGGTAGCCTTCCTTTCCGGGCTCCGCAATGCGGGTCGAACATTGAATCGATACATTGCCCCCGCCATGCGGGCGCCTGGCTTCCGTCTTAGACCAAAGGCTAAGGCGACACTGGGAGGGATGCTTTACCAATTCTTATCTCCCCCCGTGACAGGGTTGCGCTTGCGCCTGGCCCCTGTCGGAGGGAAGCGGTCCGGGCGGCGGAGGAGTTCATGCGAGTCAAAGCAAAGATCTACGCCATTGTCGCCGTTCTCGGCCTTACCGCCGCATCGATCGCCGGTATCGCCATCCATGCCATCAACGGTCTCGGCGCCCAGTCGACCCTGCTGGACGAAGCCGGCAAGCGGGCGCTTTATGCCGAACGGCTGGATCGGCTGGTGACCGCCGTCGTGATGGAGTCACGCGGCCTCTACGCCGCCACCGACAGCCAGGCCGCCAAACCCTTCGCCGAGGGCTTGAAGAACTATCTCGACCAGATCGACCAGAATTTCGCGGACTGGGCCCCCCTCGTGCCCGAAGCCAACCGCCACATCCTCGTCGATCTGCAGAATCAGGCCGCCGAATTCCGCAGGTTCCGCCTCGAACTCGCCCGCGTCGCCGTGGAGCAGAACCCGGCCGCGGCGGCGACTCTCGGCAACAACGACGAGAACCGTGCCAATCGCAAGGCCTTCCAGACGTCGATCTCCGCCGCGCTCGAAAAGATCCTGGCCAATCTGAAGCAGATCCAGACCGAGTCCGCCGACTATGCCTCGCAAATGCAGACGCTGCTGATCGGCGCGACCATCATCGGCCTGCTGCTGGGTACGTCGATCGCCGTCTATATCGGCACCCGTCAGCTGGCCAAGCCGCTGGCCGAAGTGACCGGCGCCCTGCAGGAGATGGCGAACGAGAAGCTCGAGGTCACCGTCCCCACCCGCAAGTCGTCCGACGAAATCGGGGACATCTGGCGTACCGTCGAGAATTTCCTGACCCGCCTCAAGGACGCGCGCGATGCCCGCGGCCGCGAGGCCGAGAACCGCGCCCGCCAGGAAGCGGCGGAACATGCCCGCATCGAAGCCGAGCGCCAGGCCCGCGACGCCGAGCAGAAGCGCATGGCGGAAGATCTGCGTCGGGCCGAGGATCAGTCGCGCCGGGCGCGCGAACTGGCCCAGGCGGTCGGCGCCTTCGAAGCCAATATCGCCGAAGTGGTGAACACGCTGTCGGCCGCATCGAACGAACTCAGCGCCAGCGCCGAGGTACTGACCGGCACCGCCCGCGACACGTCGGAACGCGCGACCTCGGTCAGCGCCGCCGCGGAACAGGCCTCGGCCAATGTGCAGACCGTCGCCAGCGCGACCGAGGAACTCACCTCGTCCTCGCGCGAGATCGGCCGCCAGGTCCAGCAGTCGGCCGAGCTGTCGAACCACGCCGTCGCCGACGCCGAGAACGCGACGGGCATCATGCAGATGCTGGAAAAGGGTTCGGACGCCATCGGCAATGTCGCCAAGCTGATCCAGGACATCGCCGGCCAGACCAATCTTCTCGCGCTCAACGCGACGATCGAGGCGGCGCGGGCCGGCGAGGCCGGCAAGGGCTTCGCCGTCGTCGCCTCGGAAGTGAAGAATCTCGCCAATCAGACGGCGAAGGCGACCGAGGAGATTTCAGGCCAGATATCCGAAATCCAGGCCGCGACCCGCAATGCCGTCGATGCCCTCGCCCGGGTGTCGCGGCAGATTTCGGACATGAGCCTCGTCTCGAACACGATCGCCAGCGCGGTCGAGGAACAGATCGCGGCCACCGCCGAGATCGCCCGCAATGTCGAGCAGGCCTCGGTCGGCACCAACGAAGTCTCGTCCTCGATCCAGGGCGTGCAGATGGTCGCCACCGAAGCGGGCAATGCCTCGTCCGAGGTTCTGTCGGCGGCCGGCGACCTGTCGCGTCAGGCCGAGAACCTGCGCCGCGAGGTCGACCGCTTCCTCGTCACCGTCAAGGCCGCCTGAAACCTCGTCGATCCCAAAAGAAAACCCCGGCCGGATCGCTTCGGCCGGGGTTTTTCACATTCGCCGGATCAGGCCGCGAGCTTGTCGAGGGCGCGGATGATCGATTCGCCCATGACGCCGGTCGAGACCTTGGCCATGCCGGGCTGCATGATGTCGCCGGTGCGTAGGCCCCCGGCCAGCACATTCTCGACCGCCTTCTCGATCAGCGCGGCTTCCGTACCGAGATCGAAGGAATAGCGCAGCGCCATGGCGAACGACAGGATGGTGGCGATCGGGTTGGCCATGTCCTTGCCCGCGATATCCGGGGCCGAACCATGGACCGGCTCGTACATCGCCTTGCGCTTGGCCGAAGCGTCGGCGGCGCCGAGCGAGGCCGAGGGCAGCATCCCGAGCGAGCCGGTGAGCATGGCCGCGCAGTCGGACAGGATATCGCCGAACAGGTTGTCGGTGACGATGACGTCGAACTGCTTGGGGTTACGCACCAGCTGCATCGCGCAATTGTCGGCGTACATGTGCGACAGCTCGACCTTGGGGAATTCCCTGTCGTGGACGTAAGTGACTTCCTCGCGCCACAGGATGCCCGATTCCATCACGTTGGCCTTCTCGGACGAGGTGACCCTGTTGTTCCGCTTGGTCGCGATGTCGAAGGCGACGCGGGCGACGCGGCGGATTTCCTCGGTCGTGTAGACCTGGGTGTTCACGCCCCGGCGGCTGCCGTCGGGCAGGGTCTCGATGCCGCGCGGCGAGCCGAAATAGACGCCGCCCGTGAGTTCCCGCACGATCATGATGTCGAGGCCGCGCACGACCTCCGGCTTCAGGGTCGAGGCATCGACGAGCGCGTCGAAACACATGGCCGGGCGCAGGTTGGCGAACAGGCCGAGGTCCTTCCGCAGGCGCAGCAACCCACGTTCGGGCTTCACCTCGAACGGCAGGTTGTCCCACTTCGGGCCGCCGACGGCGCCGAGCAGCACCGCGTCGGCCTCGAGCGCGACCTTCATGGTCTCGTCGGTGATCGGCTTGCCGCAGGCATCGATCGACGAACCGCCGACCAGGCCGTCCTCGACCGCGAAATCGATGCCGCGCTTCTTCGACAGCCAGTCGATGACCCGGCGAACTTCCCGCATGACTTCGATGCCGATGCCGTCGCCCGGCAGGATCAGGAGCTTGCCCTTGGTGGCCATGTTCATTTCCTCGGATTTGATGGGGGAGTGGCGATGTTCGCCAACGCCCGGGCGAGGCCCGGGCACCACGATGCGTCAGCCCGCGCTCAGAGCCAGGGCTGGGACAGTTTCCGCTCTGCCTCGAAAGCGTCGATCTTCGGCTTCTTCGCGAGGGTCAGACCGATATCGTCGAGACCATTCAGCAGGCAATGCTTGCGGAAGGGATCGACGTCGAAATGGATCTTGCCACCGTCCGGCCCGGTGATTTCCTGGCTTTCCAGATCGACCGTGACGACCGCGTTGGCGCCGCGCCGGGCGTCATCCATGAGGAGATCGACCTGTTCCTGCGGCAGCACGATCGGCAGGATGCCGTTCTTGAAGCAGTTGTTGAAGAAGATGTCGGCGAAGCTCGGCGCGATGACGCAGCGGATGCCGAAATCGAGGATCGCCCAGGGCGCGTGCTCGCGGCTCGAGCCGCAGCCGAAATTGGCGCCGGCGACCAGGATTTCCGCCTTGCGCCAGGCCGGCTGGTTCAGCACGAATTCCGGCTTCTCGGCGCCATTGTCGTCATAGCGCATCTCGGCGAAGAGATTGACGCCAAGACCGGTGCGCTTGATCGTCTTCAGGAACTGCTTCGGGATGATCATATCGGTGTCGATATTGATCAGCGGCAGCGGGGCGGCGATGCCGGCGAGCTTCTTGAAGGGCTGCATGGTGTTACTCCTTCCCGCTCAGAGCTTGCGGATGTCGGCCAGGTGGCCGGTGACCGCCGCCGCGACCGCCATGGCCGGGCTGACCAGATGGGTGCGACCGCCGCGGCCCTGACGACCCTCGAAATTGCGGTTCGAGGTCGAGGCGCAGCGCTCGCCCGGCTCCAGCCGGTCGGCGTTCATGGCGAGGCACATGGAACAGCCCGGCTCACGCCATTCGAAACCCGCTTCGAGAAAGATCTTGTCGAGGCCTTCGGCTTCCGCCTGTTCCTTGACGAGGCCGGAACCCGGCACGACCATGGCGCCGACATGGGCGGCGACCTTGCGGCCCTTGGCGACGACGGCGGCGGCGCGCAGGTCCTCGATCCGTCCGTTGGTGCAGGAGCCGATGAAGACGCGGTCGATCTTCACCTCCTGAAGCGGCGTGCCCGGGGTCAGGCCCATGTAAGCGAGGGAGCGTTCGATCGCCGCGCGCTTGCCTTCATCGGCGACATCGGCCGGATTGGGCACGCTCGCCGTGATCGGCAGCACGTCCTCGGGGCTGGTGCCCCAGGTCACCTGCGGCACGATATCGGCGGCATCGAGCACGATTTCCTTGTCGAACACGGCGCCTTCGTCGGTCGTCAGCGTCGACCAGTAAGCGACCGCCTGCTCGAAAGCACCGGCCTTGGGCGCGCGGGGCTTGCCCGCGACATAGGCGAAGGTGATCTCGTCCGGGGCGATCAGGCCGGCGCGGCCGCCCGCCTCGATCGTCATGTTGCAGACGGTCATGCGGCCTTCCATGGAGAGGCCGCGAATGGCCGAGCCGGCGAATTCGACGACGTAACCCGTCGCGCCCGCGGTGCCGATCTTGCCGATGATGGCGAGGACGATGTCCTTGGCGGTCACGCCCGGGCCGAGGTCGCCGTCGACCGTGATCCGCATGTTCCTGGAGCGCTGCTGGATCAGCGTCTGGGTGGCGAGGACATGCTCGACTTCCGAGGTGCCGATGCCGAAGGCGAGCGAGCCGAAGGCGCCATGGGTCGCCGTGTGGCTGTCGCCGCAGACGATGGTCATGCCCGGCAGGGTCAGGCCCTGTTCCGGCCCGACGATATGGACGATGCCCTGGCGGATGTCGTCCATCGACAGATATTCGACGCCGAATTCCTTGCAGTTCGCCTCGAGGGTCGAGACCTGCAGGGCGGATTCGGGATCGGAAATCCCTTTCGAGCGATCGGTCGTCGGCACGTTATGATCGGGCACGGCCAGAGTCGCCTCGGGGCGATGAACCTTGCGGCCGGTCATGCGCAGGCCCTCGAAGGCCTGGGGGCTCGTCACTTCGTGCACGAGGTGCCGGTCGATGTAGAGGAGGCCGGTGCCGTCCTCGGCCATTTCAACCAGATGGCTGTCCCAGATCTTGTCGTAGAGCGTGCGCGGACCTGACATTCTTCCGTTCCTCGAGCCGTGTTCCGGCTTTTTTCACATACCGCTGAGCTGCCGTCCGACGCCCGAAATCCGGCGACCGCGAGGGCCGCCGGACCGGCGAAAGGACGGACAGTAATGGCCGAAGTTACTCGGCCTTGGCGCCTTCGCGGCGATCGACCTTCTCGACGATACGGGCCGACTTGCCGCGACGATCGCGCAGGTAATACAGCTTGGAGCGACGAACCTTGCCGCGACGCACGACGAGGATCGAATCGAGGCGCGGGGAATAGAGCGGGAACACGCGCTCGACGCCTTCGCCATAGGAGATCTTGCGCACGGTGAAGGAAGCGTTGGCGCCCTTGTTGTTGCGGGCGATGACGACGCCTTCGAAGGCCTGGATACGCTCGCGCGTGCCTTCGACAACCTTCACGTTGACCTTGACGGTATCGCCGGGACGGAAGGCGGGGATGGTCTTGCCTTCAGTGACCGCAGCGATCTGCTCGGCCTCGAGCTGGTCGATGATGTTGGTCATGGGGATCAGTCCTTTCGAGAAACAGATATGGGGTTTGTGTCGTTCGGCCGCATCCCCCTGCCCTGCCGGGCGAGGTAACGCGACCAGAGGTCGGGACGGCGCTCGCGCGTCAGGCGTTCGGCCTGTTCGCGGCGCCAGGAATGGATGCGGCCGTGATGGCCCGACAGGAGAACGTCCGGCACCTGCCGGCCCTCCCATTCGGTCGGCCGCGTGTAATGCGGATATTCGAGGAGATCGCCGGTGAAGCTCTCCTCCGCCAGGGTCTCGGCCGCGCCCATCACGCCGGGGATCAGGCGCACCACGGCATCGATGAGGCACAGCGCCGCCGGCTCGCCACCCGAAAGCACGAAATCGCCGATCGAGACTTCCTCGAGGCCGCGACCGTCGATCACCCGCTGATCGACGCCTTCGAAGCGGCCGCACAGCAGGATGACACCCGGCCCTTCGGCCAGCTGGCGTACCCGCTCCTGGTCGAGCGGCCGGCCGCGCGGCGACAGATAAAGCGTCGGCGCCGAAGGCAGGTCGACCCGGGCCGAATCGATCGCCCGCGCGACCACATCGGGCTTCATCACCATGCCGGGACCACCGCCTGCGGGCGTATCGTCCACCATATGGTGACGGTCGGTCGCGAAACCGCGAATGTCCGACGCCCGCAACCGCCAGAGATCATTCGCCAACGCCCGCCCGGCCAGGGAATGGCCGAGGGGACCCGGGAACATCTCGGGGAACAGGGTCAGCACGCTGGCGGTCCAAGGGGCGCCGGTCATGACACCTCTCCCGTTTCGTCAGGTCCCGTCTCGTCAGGCTCTTCCGCGCCGCTGTCGGCCCAGCCTTGCGGCGGATGGGCGACAAGCCTGCCGCCGGGGACATCGACCACCGGCACGATCTCGCGGGTGAAGGCGAGGAAGGCCGAACCGCCGCCCTCGAAGGCGACCTCGATCATGTCGCCCGCGCCGAAATCCTGGATCGTGGCGACCTTGCCGAGCATCTGGCCCTCGCCGTCGACGACGGCAAGGCCAAGCAGATCGGCGTGGTAGAACTCATCCTCGTCTTCCGTCGCCGGCAGGGCGTCGCGCGGGACATAAAGCCGGCGGCCACGCAGGGCTTCCGCCGCGTTGCGATCGGCCACCCCTTCGATGCGGGCAACCACGGCCTGGCCCTGAACGCGCAGGGGCAGCAGGACGAGACGGGCGCCCCGGTCGGTCAGCACCGGGCCGTAAGCCCCGACGTCGAGGGGATCCATGGTGAAGGATTTCACCTTCACCTCGCCCCTGATGCCATGGGCCCCGGCGATGGCCCCGACGCAGACATGAGTCCGCTCGTCCACCGCGGATGTTTCCGCGGTGCCGGTGCTCGGCCTTGTCTTGCCCGGGGCGATCATGACGGGAAGGTCCAGCGGTCTCTTGGGACTTACGCCTCGGCGGCGGCGGCGGCGGCTTCAGCCGCGGCCTTGGCGCGTTCCTGCGCCTTCGCCTTCGGGGCGGACTTCTTCGGGCTCTCGACGATCGCCGGGGCGGCGATCAGGCCCTTGTAGCCGAGGAACTTGGCGACGCGCTCGGTCGGCTGGGCGCCCTGGGCGAGCCAGTACTTCACGCGCTCTTCGTTCAGGGTCAGGCGCTCGGCGTGATCCTGCGGCACCAGCGGATTGTAGGTGCCGACGCGCTCGATGAAACGACCGTCGCGGGGCGAGCGGCTGTTGGCGACCACGATGCGGTAGTAGGGACGCTTCTTGGCACCGCCACGCGACAGGCGAATGGAAACGGACATATGAGGTTCCTTCTCTCGTCTATTCGATAAGGTTGGTTTGCTTGATCACTTGAAGCCGCCGGGCGGGAATCCCCCGCCGGGGCCACCGAAACCGCCGGGGGGCATACCGCCGCCACCGCCGAAAAGAGCGCCGAGGCCGCCGCGCATGAGGCCCTTCTTGCCGAGCTTGGCCATGCGCTTCATCATGTCGGCCATCTGCTGATGCTGCTTCAGCAGCTTGTTCACATCCTGCACCGAGGTGCCGGAACCCTTGGCGATGCGGACCTTCCGCTTCGCCTGGATGATCTGGGGATTCTTGCGCTCCTTCGGCGTCATCGAGGAGATGATCGCTTCCTGGCGCTTGATCGCCTTGTCGTCGATATTGGCCTTGGACAGCTGGTCTTTCATCTTGGCGACGCCCGGCAGCATCGCCAGCATCCCCTGCATCCCGCCCATCTTGCGCATCTGGCGCAGCTGCTGGGCGAGGTCGTCGAGATCGAACGTCCCCTTCGCCAGCTTGGCCGCCATCTTCTCGGCTTCCTGCTGGTCGATCGTCTCCGCCGCCTTCTCGACGAGGGAGACGATGTCGCCCATGCCGAGGATGCGGTTGGCGATACGGTCGGCATGGAAGACTTCGAGGGCGTCGATCTTTTCGCCGAGGCCCATCAGCTTCAGGGGAACGCCGGTGACGGCGCGCATCGACAGGGCGGCGCCGCCCCGGCCGTCGCCGTCGACGCGGGTCAGGGCGATGCCGGTCAGGCCGATGCGGTCGTGGAACTGCTTGGCGACGGTCACCGCGTCCTGGCCGGTCAGGCTGTCGGCGACCAGCATCACTTCATGCGGGTTGGTCTCGCGCTTGACCGCCTCGATCTCCTGCATCAGCGCTTCGTCGATGTGCAGGCGGCCGGCGGTATCGAGAATGACGACGTCGAAACCCTGGAGACGGGCGGCGGTCAGGGCGCGCTTGGCGATATCGACCGGGGTCTGGCCGGCGATGATCGGCAGGGTGGCCACGCCCGCCTGCTCGCCGAGGACCTTGAGCTGCTCCTGCGCGGCCGGGCGGCGCACGTCGAGCGAGGCCATCAGGACTTTCTTCTTGTCCCGGTTGGTCAGGCGATAGGCGATCTTGGCGGTGGTCGTCGTCTTGCCCGAGCCCTGCAGGCCGACCATCATGATCGGCACCGGCGGGGCGGCGTTCAGGTCGATGTCCGGGTTGGCGTCGGCGCCGCCCAGCATCTCGACCAGGTGATCGTGCACGATCTTGATGACCATCTGGCCCGGCGTGACCGAGCGGACGACATCCTGACCGATCGCCTTTTCCCTGACGGAAGCGACGAAGTCCTTGACCACGGGGAGAGCGACGTCGGCCTCGAGCAGGGCGAGACGGACTTCGCGCATCGCCTCGGCGACGTCGGAATCGGTCAGCGCACCCTTTTTGGTGAGGCGACCGAAGACATCGGAAAGACGATCGGAAAGACTCTCAAACATGCGCTGACCAGCTATCCTCTGCACAAACACCAAGGGCGCCGGTGGGCGAACCTTCGCTGACCGGCGGACGCCCGTAGGCGCGACGAAACACAAAACTTCGTCGAAGATGCGGGAACATGATCGAAACCGCGCCCGTTGTCAAATTGAGTCCGCGCGCCCCGGAGCCAGATGAATTGCAGTGCCCGATCCGGCCTGAAATAAGATCATGATACCCGAAATCCGGCCCGAGCGGAAATATGTCAGGAATATGGCGCGGCCCCAATACCGTATTCCGATCCACCTTGGCGGGAACACTTCAGAGCTTCAGCCCCTGTTACTCACGGAACCTTTGATGGTTCGTTGCATTTATCTATCCGTGGGCAATGCAATGCCCCGCATCATCATCCGGCGGCCGGCCAATTCAGGACGGCGCCGACGTGAACGGCGCCCCTTCGGGTGCGTCCAGACACGACCGCACTCCTGCGGTCGATGAATGACAAAGGAGAATGCCATGAAAAAGACCCTGAGCATCGCCGCCCTGACCGCCATTCTGGCCGGCGCGGCCGTGCCCGCCCTCGCCCAGGAAGGCACCATGTCGCCGCCGAAGGCGACCAGCGAAGCGCCCCTGACCGCCCCGGGCGGTGAGGCGGCCGCACCCGTGGCCTCGGCCACCGACATAAGGGCCGGCGCGCTGATCGGTGCCGACGTCACCAATTCGGCAGGCGAAGACATCGGCAAGGTGACCGATCTCACGATCGGCGACGACCACAAGGTGAACGCGGCGATCGTTTCGGTCGGCGGCATCCTCGGCGTCGGCGACAAGCTGGTGGCGATCGCCCTCAGCGACATGTCGGTCACGCCCGATGCCGATGGTGACCTGACGGTGAAGGTCGCGGCGTCCAAGGATCAGCTGAAGGCGATGCCTGAAGTCGTCCTGAACTGACCCCACCCGATCCGGACAACACGAGAAGGAGTGACGCCATGAACTGGGATACCGTCAAAGGCAACTGGAAGCACACCAAGGGTCTGATCAAGGAGAAGTGGGGCGAACTCACCGACGATGACCTGACCCAGGCCGAGGGCCGCAAGGACCAGCTGGTCGGTCGCATCCAGGAACGCTACGGCAAGACCAAGGAAGCCGCCGAGCGCGAGCTCGACAGCTGGATGAGCGCCCTTCGCTAGTCGACCGGGTCGCGGAAGGAGGGTCGCCGCCCCGCCCCCTCGGGGGCGGCGGCCCTCCGCCGACCTATGTGAAAGCCGCGAGGGCGGCCCGCCGCCGGGTCAGAGGGCCCGGCTCTTGCCCGTGAGGGGGCTGCCCTCGCCGGTCTCGAACGGTGGTTTCCGCTCGGCGAAGGCCTTGCGGATCTGGCCCTCCAGCTGACCAAGGCGGAGACGGGCGAAGCCCTGGCGCACCGGCCCCAGACGGCGGATGCCGTTGGCGGCGACGATCGCCGGGCGCAGCACCCGGGGCAGCACGCGCCAGCCGCTGTCGGGCAGGCCCAGCGTATCGGCCGCCGTCTTGCCGATGATATGGCGCGAGAAACCGGCATAGGACGCCGCGTCGAGATCCGCCAGCCAGCGCCCCCAGGGCTGCGGCAGGCCGGCCAGGGCTTCCCGCCCCGCGCCCAGCAGCGCGACCGAAAGCGCCCGGCTGTCGTCGTCGGCATCGGGCTGGGAGCGGACCAGCAGGCTGAACAGGCCCGAGGCCTGGGCGTATGAGTCCGGCAGCAAGGCCTCCTCCACCCCCATGATATAGCCGATGTAGCGCCAGAGATGGACGATGCCCTCCTTCTCGGCATCGGTCAGACTGACACCGAGATCGATCAGCGGCCCGACCATGCCGAGTGAGAAGGCAAGTGCCGTCGCCGCCATGTCGGCCTGATTGACCGGCAGGCCCCAGTCATCGGGGCGCCAGCGCGGATCCTTGACCAGCGACCGGCGCACCATGGCGTGCATCACCCGCACCCGCACCGGCGAGGCGAAGCCCGGGGTAAAGCGCCCGACCGTGCCGGAGGCGAAGATGTCGACGGCGAATTTCCCCGTCTCCTCCAGCCGCTTGTAGGTCCTTCCGTTCAGGGCGCCGGTCATCATCAGCACCCGGGCGATCGCGCTCGAGCAATAGCCGACCATGAGCGTGCCGGAGCCGAGGGCATAGCGCAGCAGCGGCCCGACCGACAGCGCCGCCTGGCAGCCGAGGCGCAGCAGGTCATCGCGCACCCAGTCCGGCCGGCGGTCGATCTGGGCGAAGAAATCGCGAAGCGCCGGGGCGGGGTCGTCGACACTGTCGATGCCCCGGGTCAGGGCCTGATCGAACAGGCGCCAGCCCTTGCCCTTTTCCACCGCCATCCAGTCGACCAGGGCATCCGCCTCCGGATCGCCCTTCCGCAGGCCTTCCCGCACCGCCGCCCGGCGCAAGGGATCGGCCGAAGGGGCGCCGAAATGGCGGGTGAGATGCAGCGTCCAGGGCGCCGGATCGTGATCCGGGTCGCGCCAGCGGATCGGAACCGCGATCTGTCCTGCCCTGTCGGTCATGCCGTTCTCCCTTGTGTTCTTTTCCCCATTGTATATGAGCAATTATTCACATCTACTTACATGGCACCGCCCTTCGCGAAGGCTTCGCCACGTTGAACCAAGCCCTTGATCTTTCGATGAAAAAGCAACCGACCCAGGGCCGCTCGCAGGCGACGGTGGAGGCGGTTCTGACGGCGACGGCTCAGCTTCTGGCCGAGCGCGGCTACGCCGGCCTGACCACCAACCACATCGCCGAGCGGGCGGGGGTCAGCATCGGCTCGATCTATCAGTATTTCCCGGGCAAGGAAGCGATCGTCGCCCGGGTGACGGGCCAGACCGTGGACGCCATCCTCGATGATTTCGGCCGTGGCCTGCTGGGCCATGCGATCGGCCCGGCCCGGATCGCCGAAGTGCTTTACGATGCAATCGACTGCCGCGCCGGGCTGCTGCGGGCCCTGACCCACGAAGTGCCCTTCCTGCGCGATCTGCCGGTGGTGACCTCGATGCGCAGCCGGCTGCTCGTGCTCGCCGGGCTGATCTACAGCCATCAGATGGGCGACCGCGGCTTCAGCCATCCCCCGGTCGCCGCCTTCCAGCTGACGACCATGCTGCAGGCGGCAGTGCTGGACTCGATCCTGGCCCCGCTGCCCGGCATGACCCGGCGTCAGGCGATCGACACGCTCGCCGAGATCATCGCCCGCCTGTCGGCCTGATCAGACCGAATGCGGCACCATGACCGCGCGCGGCCGCGCCGGTGCCGCCAGCGCGTGTCCGGCCCACAGCGCCCGGTGCAGGGCCGCGATCGCCTGATCCAGTGCCTGGCGCGCCCGGGGCACAGTGCCGGTGAAGGTCAGGAAACCATGCAGCATGTCGGGATGATCGTGGATTTCGACGGGCACCCCGGCGTCCCGCAGGCGGGCGGCATAGGTCATGCCTTCGTCGTGGAGCGGATCGAAGCCCGCGACCACCACCGTCGCCGGGGCGAGATCGTCGAAGCGGGCGGCGTTGATCGGCATGACATGATGCAATTCGTCGTCGGTCAGGTCGCCGGCGGTCTGGGCGCGGAACCAGTCGGTCAGCTTCTTCTCGAGGATGAAGCCCTTGCCGTAGAGCTGGGCCGAGCGGGTATTCATGCGCCCATCGGTCGCCGGATAGATCAGCAACTGGTGGCAGGGCGGCTGGACATCGGCGTCCCGCGCCATCTGCGCGACCATGGCCGAAAGCAGGCCGCCGGCGGAATCCCCCGCGACCGCCATGCGCCTGGTATCGATGCCCATCTGCCGGCCGTGGGACAGGAGATGGCGCCAGACCGCGCCGGCATCGATGACCGCCGCCGGCATCGGATGCTCCGGCGCCAGCCGGTAATCGACGGACAGAACGGCGCAGCGCGCCTTGTCGGCGATATGGCGGCAGGTGCTGTCATAGCCGGCGACATCGCCCAGCACGAAGCCGCCGCCATGGAAATAGACCGTGAGCGGCAGCGGCGTCGACAGGCCGGGCGGCACGAACAGCCGGGCGCGCACCAGGCCGAGTTCGCCCGGGATCGCCAGTTCCTCGATCAGCGCCATGCGCCGGGGCGCGACGGCGAAATTGCGCATCGCCATGCGATACATGCCGCGCGACTGTTCGACCGGCATCCGGTGCACGGGAAACAGCTTGCGCTGGATGGCGGCGAAAGCCTGAAGCTGGGGATGCAGGCGCTTGCCCTCGATGATCGCGGGCCGGATGTTGGTGACCTGCGTCAGCACCGGGGCAGAGACCTGGGACAGGCCGCCGAGGGCAAGACGCTGAAGGCTGGCTGCGAGACTCATGATCGAACCGTTTCCCTCCACCGGCCCCGGCGACGGCCGGGGCCCGCGATGCGCCGACAGGGCGACACCACCGATGACGACAGCGTCACCTTGTCACACCTTCCAAAGGATTAACGCCCCAGGTCAAGAGTCCTTTGGATGGAGATGAGGGGAATTCAGTTTGCGCGATGCACAAGCGATGCCCGTCAGCTACGGGTGATGGATACGCCGCCATCGATCAGCGATGCCGTCCCGGTGACGAAACTCGCATCGTCGGATGCAAGATAGAGCACGGAACGCGCCAGTTCCTCGGGCACCGCGACGCGCTTCAGGGCGTGCAGCCCGGTGATGAAGGCCTGCTTGTCGGCGGTATCGTTCATGTCCCGGTACATGTCGGTATCGACGGCGCCCGGCAGAATCGCGTTCACGCGCACATTCTGCGGGCCAAACTCGGCGGCGAGGGCCTGGGTCAGGCCGATCAGGCCGGACTTGCTGGCGGCATAGGCCGCGACCCCCGGAAACGCGAAACTGTAGCCAACGAAGGTCGAGGTGAAGATCACCGAGCCGCCGCCATGCTTCGCCATCTCGGCGATCTGATGCTTGGCACCGAGGAAGGAGGCGGTCAGGTTGATCGCCAGCGCCTCGCTGAAGCCAGCCTCCGAGACACCCGTGCTCGGACCCGCCTCGCCCAGGGTGCCGGCATTGTTGAAGGCAATGTCGAGACGACCGAAACGATCGACGGCGGTCGCGACCAGTGCCTGCTGAAACGCCTCCGAGCGCACGTCACCGGCAAGGGCAACGGCTTCGCCGCCCGCCGCCGTGATTTCCGCGACCAGACTGTCGAGTTCGGCCTGGCGCCGGGCGCCCACGATGACCTTGGCGCCTTCGGCGGCGAACAGCTTCGCGGTCGCCCGGCCAATCCCCGAACTGGCCCCCGTGACGATCGCGACTTTGTTGGCAAGGCGGTTCATTTTCCATCTCCTGTTTCTGGCGGCGCGGCGGTGCCGTCACACGCGATGACCGGAAGATGGCCTCGGCGGTTCGTCCGGAATAGTATCCAGATGAAGGAACTTAAATCCGGGATTTCCGAACGATGATTCGCATCGAAGGACTGGCGGCTTTCGTTGCCGTGGTCGAAAGCGGCTCGATCAGCGAGGCGGCGCGGCGTCTTCGCCTGTCGAAATCCGTGGTCAGCGAAAGGCTGGCCGAGCTGGAAAAGGCGCTGGGCGGAACCTTGCTGCGCCGAACCACCCGCAAGCTGACCCTGACCGACGACGGCATGGCCTTTCTGGACCGGGCCCGCCGCATCATGCACGAGATCGACGACGCAAGGGCCGATATGACCGAGCGGCGCCAGACGCTTGTCGGACCGGTCAGGATCGCGGCGCCGGTCAGTTTCGGCCGGATGCATCTTGGCCCCGCGCTCTATCCCTTTCTGGCGCTGCATCCCGGCCTGGAGCTGACGCTCGACATGGATGATCGCAGGGTCGACCCGTTGGGGGGTGGCTATGACGCCATCATCCGCAATGGCCCTATCGCCGACTCGCGCCTGGTCGCCTGGATACTGGCGACAAGCCGGCGCCGGCTTGTCGCCTCGCCCGATTATTTGCGGCGGCAGGGCACGCCCCGTGCCCTCGCCGATCTCGATGACCACCGGGGCATTCTCTACACCAATCGCGGCATCGCCGACTGGCGCTTCCAGACCCCGGAAGGGGCGGTCACGGTCCGGCCACGGCCGGCCCTTGTCGTCAACAATGGCGACATGATGCGGGACGCCGCGATCGCCGGTCTCGGCATCGCCCTGCTACCGACCTTCATCGCCGGCCCGGCGATCCGGGCGGGCCAACTCGCCGAAATCGATATCGGCCACCAGCCGGAAGCCGAGTTCATCCATATGGCGCACCCCGAGGGGCGCAATCCGTCAGCCAAGCTGCGCGCGATCGCCGAACATCTGCGGACAAGTTTCGGCGCGCCGCCCTATTGGGAGCCGGAAACGCCCTGAATCAAAAAGGCCCCCGGCTTTCGCCAGGGGCCTTTCCATCATTCCGACGGGTCTCAGGCCGCCTTCTTCAGGTGCCTCGCGATCAGGATTTCCGCGATCTGGACGGCGTTCAGCGCCGCGCCCTTGCGCAGATTGTCGGACACGCACCACAGCGCGAGGCCCTTGCCATCGGGCACGGTCGGATCGCGGCGGATGCGCGAGATGAAGGTGGCGTAATCGCCGACGCATTCGAGCGGGGTGATGTAGCCGCCCTCCTCGCGCCGGTCGACGACCATCAGGCCCGGCGCCTCGCGCAGGATTTCGCGCGCCTGATCGACGGTGATCGGATTCTCGAACTCGATGTTCACCGATTCCGAATGGCCGACGAAGACCGGCACGCGGACGCAGGTCGCGACCAGGGCGATATCGGGATCGAGGATTTTCCGCGTCTCCGCGGTCATCTTCCACTCTTCCTTGGTGAAGCCGTCATCCATGAAGACGTCGATCTGCGGGATCACGTTGAAGGCGATCTGCTTGGGGAATTTCCTCGGCTCGACCGTGTCGTTCACATAGAGCGCCTTGGTCTGGTTGAAGAGTTCGTCCATGCCCTTGTTGCCGGCACCCGAGACCGACTGATAGGTCGAGACGACGACGCGCTTGATCCTGGCGAAATCATGCAGCGGCTTCAGCGCGACGACGAGCTGCGCGGTCGAGCAGTTCGGGTTGGCGATGATGTTCTTCTTGGCATAGCCCGCCAGCGCCCCGGCATTCACTTCCGGCACGATCAGGGGAATGCCCGGCTCCATGCGGAAATGCGACGAATTGTCGATGACGATGGTTCCGACCGCCGCGACCTTCGGCGCCCATTTGGCCGAGACCGAACCGCCGGCCGAGAACAGCGCGATGTCGGTGCCGCGAAAATCATAATCCTCGAGGGCTTTCACCTTGAGGGTAGTCTCGCCGTAGGAAACCTCGGTGCCGATCGATTTGGGCGACGCGAGCGCCACCACCTCGTCAGCGGGAAACTGACGTTCGGCAAGGATGTTCAGCATTTCACGGCCGACCTGCCCGGTCGCGCCGACGACGGCGACTTTCCAACCCATCGCGGTTAAGTCCTTAAATTTCGTAAGGTGATCGCACCGCCGGACAGGAGCCCGGATATGCGACCGCGCACAATAGGGCAATGCGCGCCAGCCGCAAGCCTGTTCGGCGCGTATCAGACCCGCGATGTCGCATGAATCCCGCCTGTCGGCGGGCGGGGGCGTCAAACCGGCGGGGTCAGGCCGCACACGGACATCAGGCCGCCGCGCATCATGATGGCGATGCGATTGCCGCCCTGGCCCACCGCATAGGACAGGGCCGAGCCGGCACGGGCATAGATATCGAGCGCGCTGTCGTGGCGCCCCTCGAAGCCGGCGATGCCGAAAGACAGGGCCATGGCCGGATCCGGCGCCGCCCGCCCGGGGGCCGGCCGCTCCTGCGCCCAGCGCCAGATGCGTTCGGCGATCAGCCGGCCGACTTCGACCGGGCTTTCCGGCGCAAGCACGCAGTAACGGGAATCGCCCAGTTTCGCGACCGTGTCCGATGGGCGCAGGATCGCCGCCACGGCATCGACGGGTTCGCCGTTCACCGGTCCTGACAGCAGGCCATGATAATCGAAGCGGATGAGCGACAGCGACCGGTAATAACGAGAACACCGGTCAACTTCGGCGATCAGTCGCAGCCCCAGGGCTTCATGGTCCAGCGCAATATTTGGGCCGCAGGTAAGCATTTGAAATGCGCAACTTCCCACCGGAATGGCAGCAATCGTTCCAATATCGGGCCTTATCGCGTGCACGTCAAATGCGCAATGCGCATGGAGCTGATGCGAGTGTCGGCAAAAAAGCTCAGGCCTTGGCGTCCAGCCGCTTCAGGGCCCAGCGCAGCACGACGCGCCCGGCGTCGAGCGAGCCGGTGACCACCATCTGCTCGGCCCGGCGGGGCGGCCCGGGGCTGGCGATCGAGACGGAATCCTCGAGCGCGAGATGGCCGCCCAGGGCCCTGAACTGCCAGCCCTCGCCGCCCGGGGTCCGCAGCAGGATGCCGGTGCCGTCGCCGGTCAGGCTGGCCCGGACATCGGGCGCGAGGTGGAAACGCAGGGCGAAGGGCAGGCTGCGGCCGGGCGTCCGGCCCCGGGGCTCGATCCGGTCCTCGCCGCGCAACTCGCCGCCATCGGGATCGACCCACAGCGCCCGGCGATGGACGAGGCCAAGGCGCGGGCCATAGCCCGAATGGCTGGCCTCGATCCAGACCTGGCCGTCGGCCTCGTTCCGGGCGGCGGTGGTCACCAGGGCGGGCAGGCCGGGCCGCGGGCCGAGGTCGAAATCCGTCACGGAAACCCAGGCGTTCTGATCGTCGAGCGTCAGCGTCGAATGGGCCGCGGTCGAGCGGCCGACCTTGCGCCAGGACTCGTCGAGACCGGGTCCCGCGCCGCAGGAGACGATCAGCCGATCCCGCCCCGCGCTCATCTCAAAGGCAAGGGGGGCGGCATGACAGCCGGCGGCATGGCCCGGCGGCGGCGGCGGCCCGACATCCATGACGAGGATGAGGCGCCGGCCCTCGACCCGTTCATAGCCGATATGGGGTAGCCGGCTGGGGGCCTTGCCACGCGGTGCCGCCAGCGCCAGCACCTGTTCGATGCGGGCGAGATCGCCGGGCCGGCCGCCGTTGAAATTCGCCAGCCGGCCGTCACCCAGACGAAAGAACCGCAGGGCCGGCGCCAGCCGGTCGAGGGCGCGGGTGAAGCCGGCGCTGGGCATCTGGCCGGCCGCGGCCAGCGCCTCGCGCATCCGCACCAGGGCTTCGAGGACCCTCAGATGATCGGACGGATCGCGGCTGGGCAGGCCGCCGTCCGGCAGGATCAGGCGGCCGAGGGTGTCGTCGAGCCGGCGCAGGCTGCGCGCCAGCGGCCGTCCCCATTGGCCAAGGGCAAGGTGACCAAGGGCAAGGCCGCACAAGGCCACCACCTTGGCCGGCCCCGGCGCCATGCCCTTGTCGGCCCGGGCCAGATAACGCAGATGCCGGACCAGGGATTCGAGCAGCGCCTCGCGCAGCGGCAGGTCGGCACCGTCGAGCAGCAGCGGCAGATGGCTGACCCAGGCCATGACCCGCCGCCCCGCCATGTCCGGCCGCCACCAGCCCGCGTCGAAACGACCGTAACGCTTCAGCCAGCCGTCGAGCAGTACCCGGGCCTGACGGCCGGCGGCATCGCCGCCCGCGGCCGAGAAATGGCGCAGCCAGTGGAAATCATGCAGCGCCTCCTGCCATTCCCGGCTGGCGCCGGTCAGGCTCCACGGCGTCTGATGCGGTGACAGCAGCAATTGCCCGGCGAAACGGTAGCGGCCCTGAAACAGGGCGTTGGCTTCGTCGATCGAGCCGGGAAAGGGATCGGGCTGGACATTGAGCGCGACCACCGAGGGCGCGCGCCCCAGGGTTGCGACCGACAGGCGCGAGCCCGCGGCCGACAGGCACAGCCGGCGCCAGGCCGCCGCCGCCTTGGCCTTCAATATATTGCGCTTGGTCCAGGCCGGCGGCAGACCCGGCAAGGTTGCATGGGTGGTCGCCCCGATCGTTTCCGCTCTGGGGTCCGGTGCTTCCATGCCCGCCGCCCCGGTCGCCATCATCGGCCCCTACGCGCCGCCGCGCAGTTTTTCGATGTTGGCGGCATAGGCGGCGGGGCCGCCCGTGAAGCTGGCGGTGCCGGCCACGAGGACATCCGCCCCGGCGGCGATCGCCAGCGGCGCCGTCTCGAGATTGATGCCGCCGTCGACTTCGAGGTCGATGGTCCGCCCGGTGCCGTCGATCAGCTGGCGCAGGCCCCTGATCTTGTCGAGCTGGCTGTTGATGAAGGACTGGCCGCCGAAGCCCGGATTGACCGACATGACGAGGATGAGGTCGACCATGTCGATCACCGTCTCGACCGCGCTGATCGGCGTCGCCGGGTTCAGCACGACGCCGGCCTTCACGCCCTGAGCCTTGATCGTCTGCAACGTGCGGTGCAGATGCGGCCCGGCTTCCGGGTGCAGCGAAATGATGTCGGCACCCGCCTTGGCGAAACCTTCGATGAAGGGATCGACCGGCGAGATCATCAGATGGACGTCGAAGGGCTTCTTCGTGTGCGGGCGCAGGGCCGCGACCACCGAAGGGCCGATGGTGATATTGGGCACGAAATGCCCGTCCATCACATCGACATGGATATAATCGGCCCCGGCCGCATCCATGGCGCGAACCTCCTCACCGAGGCGCGCGAAATCGGCCGAGAGAATCGACGGGGCTATGCGAATCGTCTGCTGCATCTTCTGCTCGTAACAGCTCTGGGCCGTGATGCCAACCGGTCAGACGCGGGTCAGGCGGCTGACGAAGAATCCATCGATGCCGCCCGCTTCCGGCCACTGGCTCGGCAGGGTGCGAAGATCGCCGGCCGGGGTGATTGCCGCCTCCAGCCCGGGCACTTCCGCCGGCATAATCGGCGCGCGGCGCAAGGGGGCGCCAGCGGCCAGCGCGGTTTCGATCGCCTCGGGACCTTCGCGCGGCTCGATCGAACAGGTGCAGAAAACCAGGGTGCCGCCGGGCGCCAGCATCTGCACCGCCGCCCGCAACAGCCGGATCTGGACCTTGCCCAGCTCGCGGATCTCTTCCGGCTCGCGGTGCAGGGCGATGTCCGGGTTGCGGCGCAGGGTGCCGGTGGCGCTGCAGGGCGCGTCGAGAAGAATGAAGGGCGCCTTCTCGGCCGGTTGCCAGGTGGCGACATCGGCCACCACCGCCTCGGCAGCGAGGTTCAGGCGCGCCAGATTCTCGCGCAGGCGATTGATCCGGCCGCGCGCCTGATCGACCGCGGTCACAAGGGCGCCCATGGCCGCCAGCTGCGCGGTCTTGCCGCCCGGCGCGGCGCAAAGATCGATGACCCGGCTGCCGGGGGCCGGGCT
>NZ_JBAQRT010000160.1:0-5908 GCF_049306435.1 Zavarzinia sp. | reverse complement strand
CCGCGAGGGTGCGCGGATCCGCCACCACTGTGAATGTTTGTGTATTCAGGGCAGGAGCATTCTGTCCGCGTTAACCCTGAAAGTGCTGACAATCCCGTTATTTGGAACGGTCGATGATGTTATAGTCCTGCGTAATTCCAAGGCTCGAAAAAATCGGGCCCTATAACGATAAGCGGGGGAAACAACATGACAGCGGTCATCCGAAACTTTACCGCCGCAAGAAGCAGCATGGCAGATCCAGCTTCGCCTCCCGGTAGTTCTCGCAACTTCCCAGAAATGGACGATCTGGCGGCGCGCCTGCGCTTCTGCCCGCAAGTCGGGCGGATCTGGCTCGACGACAACCGGATGATCCTGCTCCACACCCATGCCTTGGGCGCGCTGCGCAACGAGCTGATCGAGACCATCGGCGTCCAGGGCGCGCGCGCCCTGCTCACCCGCATGGGCTATGCCTCGGGGGCGCAGGACGCCGAACTCGCGGTCAAGGTGCGCCACGGCCGCGATTTCTTCGATTTCTTCACCGTGGGGCCGCAGCTCCACATGATCGAAGGCATCGTCACGGTCCAGCCGGTTCGCGTCGAATCCGATGTGAACACCGGCCGTTTCTACGGCGAATTCATCTGGCACGATTCCTGTGAGGACGAAGTCCATATCGCCTCCCACGGCATCGGCTCCGATCCCGCCTGCTGGATGCAGATCGGCTATGCTTCCGGTTACACCAGCGTCTTCATGGGACGGCCGATGTTGTTCCGCGAGCTGGAATGCCGGTCCATGGGCCACGCCGCCTGCCGCATCGTCGGCAAGCCGGTGGCCGAATGGTCGGATGCGGAAGAGGATATCCGCTACCTGCAGCCCCATGCCTTCGCCAATCGCAGCAATCAGGGGCCGATCGTCGTCAATACCGTGGCGGCGCCCATCCCCACGCCCGAGACGGCCGAAGGCAGCCGCTCGCCGGTCAAGGATCTGGTCGGCGCCTCGGCGGGATTCAACATCGTCTGCCACATGCTGGAGAAAGTCTCCCGCACCAACGCGACCGTGCTGCTGCTCGGCGAATCCGGTGTCGGCAAGGAGATGTTCGCCCAGACCCTGCACCGGATCAGTCCCCGCGTGGACGCTCCCTTCATCGCCGTCAACTGCGCCGCGATCCCCGAACATCTGATCGAATCCGAACTCTTCGGCGTCGAGAAGGGCGCCTATACCGGCGCCGTCGCCTCCCGCCCCGGCCGCTTCGAGCGGGCGAACACCGGCACCCTGTTCCTCGACGAGATCGGCACCCTCAGCCTCGCCGCCCAGGGCAAGCTGCTGCGCGCCCTGCAGGAAGGCGAGATCGAGCGGGTGGGCGACCAGCGCAGCCGCAAGGTCGATGTCCGCATCGTCGCCGCCACCAATGTCGACCTGCGGCGGGGCGTCGCCGATGGCAGCTTCCGCGAGGATCTGTTCTATCGCCTGAACGTGTTTCCGGTGCAGATCCCGCCGCTGCGCGACCGCCGGGCGGATATCCCGCTGCTGCTCAACCATTTCCTCGGCTATTTCTGTCGCCGGCACGGCAAGACCCATACCGGCTTCACCCAGCGCGCGATCACCAGCCTCTATTCCTACAACTGGCCGGGCAACGTGCGCGAGCTCGAGAACATGGTGGAACGCGGCGTGATCCTGGCGCCGGAGAATGGCGCCATCGATCTGTGCCATCTCTTCACCTCGGGCGAGCGGTTCGATACCGCCGTCCTCGGCATGGACCAGGACGGCCACCTCAACCCGGTGAGCGAGGAAACCCCGCAGCCCGCGTCGAGCAGTCCCGAACAGCTGGTCCAGACCGTCCTGCAATCGCGCATTCCGCTCGACCAGCTCGAGGAATTCCTGCTGCGCGGCGCGGTCGAACAGGCGGGCGGCAATATTTCCGAAGCGGCGCGGCTGCTCGGCATCAGCCGGGCCCAGCTCGCCTACCGCCTGAAGAAGAACTGAACGGCGATCCCCCGAAGCGGGAGGGGGATCGTTCCAGTCGCTACAATCCGGCGAGGGCTTCATCGCCGCCGAATTTCTTCATCCGGTCAGCCGGTTGCGCGCGTGACAGGCCAAGGCTGCGCGCCGCTTCCGAGACGTTGCCGGTCAGGACCGGCTGCCGGTGAGCGCGCCATCGAGGCCGAATTTCCTGATCTTGGCATAGACCGTGCTTTTGGCGAGACCGGCGCTCCGGGCGGTCGCCGTGAGATTGCCCCGGCAGGCGCGGATCATCGTCAGCAAGGCATCGCGCTCGGCACGCTCGATGGCCGAGAGCCCGGCCGGGGATGGCGCGATGCCGCCGAAATGTTCCTCGATCCGCGACGTGATGTCGGGCGGAAGATCACGCGGGGCGAGTTCCGGACCCGCCGCGGTGAGCACCATGCTTTCGATCACGTTGCGCAATTCGCGGATGTTGCCCGGCCAGTCGTATCGCATCAGCCGGTCGATCACGGCCGGCGAGATGCCGATGGGCGGGGTGCCGTGCTTTTCCACCATCTGGCGGACGAAATGTTCGGCGAGTTCGGGAATATCGCCACGCCGATCGCGCAGGGCCGGCACGGTAATGCCCACCACCGAGACCCGGTAATAGAGATCGAGGCGAAAACGCCCCGCCTCGACTTCCTTGCGCAGGTCACGATTGGTCGCGGTGACCAGGCGGAAGTCGACCTTGCGCGCCCTTGTCTCGCCGATCCGGCAGACTTCACGCTCTTCGAGGACGCGCAGGAACAGCGGCTGGAAATCGAGTGGCATTTCGCCGATTTCGTCGAGGAAGAGGGTTCCTCCATGGGCCGCCTCGACCTTGCCGCACATGCCGCCCTTGCGGGCGCCGGTGAAGGAGCCCTCGGCATAGCCGAAAAGCTCGCTGGTCAGAAGATCGCGCGACAGGCCCCCGCAATTGAGGGCGACGAAGGGGCCGCTCGCCACCTTGGAGGCATCGTGCAGGCTGCGGGCGAAGACTTCCTTGCCGACCCCGGATTCGCCGAGAAGCAGCACCGGCGCGACGCTGGTCGCCACCCGGCGGGCGCGCTCGACCACATCGGCCAGCGCGGGATCGCGCCCGACGATACGTCCGAAGGCCGACCTGTCGCGCCTCTCCTCCGCCGGGACGGTCGGCCGCCTGGGCTTGACGTGGCGGGCATGATGGCCGGGAACGATCATGACCGCGCCCAGACGTTCGGCCCCCTCGTGGATGGGTGTCAGCCATTCCTGACGGAACCAGGGCTGGAGACGGAGCGGGCGGGAGGTGTCGCGGCGCCAGTCGAAATTCATCGCCGCCAGGCCCCGCGCCGCCTCTTCCCGCGTCGCGCCGAGGTCGCGCAGCATGGCCGCCACGTCGGCATTGGCCTTGATGGCCCGGCCGTGACGGTCGAAGACCACGACGCCATCGGTCGAGGTGGCGGTGAGGCGGTTCATGCTGGCCTCGAGCAGGCGATAGCGGATGTCCATCTCGATCTGGGCGAGGCGGCTCTCGATCCGGGCGGCGGTCGCGACCACCAGCGCCATGGAATGGCGGCTGTAGGACCGGCGCAGGCCCGAGACGTCGATGGCGCCGATGATCGAGCCGTCGCAAGGGTCGCGGAGCACGGCGGCCGAGCAGGACCAATGCTTGATCCCGGCGCAGAAATGCTCGTTGGAATGGATCTGGATCGGCTGCCCGGTCTCGATGGCGGTGCCGATCGCATTGGTGCCGCAGGTGAATTCGCTCCAGTTGGCCCCCGGCACCAGATGAATGTTCTCGGTCGCCCCGCGCAGCGAAATGTCCCCCTCGAGACTGAGGATCAGTCCGGCTGGATCGGCGAGAACCATCACCGTCCCCGTCTCCTGCAGGAAGTGGCGGGCCGAGGCCATGACCGGCGCGCTGGCGTCGATCAGCTCGAGGCAGCTCTGGCGGATCGACTCGAATTCGTCACCCGGCACCGGGGGCGGGGCGCGGTCGCGCCGGTGATCCACGTCGGCGCCGACGCAGCGACGCCACGACCGGCCAATCGGATTGCGCACATTCGCCGCCGCCGGCAGGTCGCGCTCGGCCAGGAAACGCTCCCACCACGTCATGACGACACCGTCGTCCTCCGGTGCGGAAAACAGCTCTTCGCGCGCGGCCATGGTCATATCGTCCTCCCAGACGTCCTGGTTTTCGGCGATCTGACGTCGCCGCTCACGGCTTCGGCGCTCTTCGTCGCCTGACACACGAGAGACCGGTCGGGCCCCCCGCCCGCACCACCTTCCCGTAAGGGGAAGACCGGCGTCATCGCCGGATTTCGTCTTCATCCTATTCATCGGGGCGGATATTTCGCAAGCGAATTACCGGGCTTCAGGGTAAATGAACACGCGAATACATGAGTATTTGTCAATTTGTCATGACCGGAGTTCAATTATCGATCGCCATTTCTTCACAGACGTTCGATTTTCGAACGATCAAGCCGGGACGAACGGGGATCACGGCGCCAGCCAATATTGGCCTGATCTTTGCGTGAAGCCTCTCCAGACCTCGCCACCTCAAGACGAGCATCGCCCCGGAGGACCCCATGCAGACCCGCGCCCCAGACCCGGCGATATCGGCCCGCGACGACGGCCGCATTCCCGTCAGCCTGCTCACCGGCTTTCTCGGGGCAGGCAAGACCACCCTGCTCAACCGCCTGATGCGGCACGAGGCGATGGCCGGCACCGTCCTGCTGATCAATGAATTCGGCGAGATCGGCATCGACCACCATCTGGTCGAGACTCTCGACGAACAGACGGTGATTCTCGATTCAGGCTGTCTCTGCTGCACCATGAACGGCGACCTGATCGAGGCGCTGAAGTCGCTGCACGAGCGCATGTCGCGGCGCGAGATTCCGCCTGTCCGCCGCGTCGTCATCGAGACCACGGGCCTCGCCGATCCGGTGCCCGTGGTGAATTCGCTGATGGAGAACCGCCATGTCAATGTCCGCTATGTCTGCGACGGCGTCATCACCGTGGTCGACGCCACCCTCGGCCTCGACCAGCTCGCCCGCCACGACGAGGCCCTGCGGCAGGTTTCGATCGCCGATCTCCTGCTGCTCGGCAAGTCGGATCTCGCCACGCGGCCGACGCGGGCGGATCTGACGGCGAAGCTGCGCCGCCTCAACCCTTCGGCCCCCGTGATCGAGCTGCGAAACGGCGAGATCGGGCCGGACGTCCTCTTCGGGGCCGGCCTCTATGCCGCCGACCGCCGGATGCGGCCGGTCGGCGACTGGCTCGGCGGGGCGCCGGCCCCCCGGATCGAGGCGGCGCATGACCACCATCACCATGGCGACCACGCCGGGGACTGCGACCACCACCATGGAGCGGAGGCGGTCCCGCCACGGCCGCATCACGGCGACGGCATCACCAGCTTCGTCCTGATCGTCGACGGACCGCTGCCCTGGCGCAGTTTCGCCATCGCCATGGGCCAGCTGCTGGCGCGATACGGCGATCGCCTGCTGCGGGTGAAGGGTCTCGTGCGCGCCCTGGGGGACGAGGCGCCCGTGGTCGTGCAATGCGTCCGCGACAATGCCTATGCGCCGGTGAAACTGCCGCGCTGGCCAGCCGAAGGCGGATTCGCCGACCGGCGGGGGCGGCTCGTCTTCATCGCCTCGGGTCTTTCGGCCGGGGACGAGGCCGATATCCGGGCACGGCTCGCGAACCTGCCGGGCGATACCGCGGCGGTGCAAATCCTGGCGCGACAGCCGAATCTGCCGACCCGCTGCTGGCTGGATGCGCGCCTGCCGACCCTGCATCGCGGCGCTTTCGAGACGGCCGGCTGGGTGGTCATGCCCCGCCGCTTCACCGGCGCCATCCGCGCCACCAGCAGCGGCGCCTGAAACGGCGGGACCCGCCGGACGGCATCCGGCGGGTCGGCTGGCGCCCCGGTCAGCGTAGACGCTCGAGGGTTTCCAGGACCGTCTCGGGC
>NZ_JBAQRT010000159.1:0-1822 GCF_049306435.1 Zavarzinia sp. | reverse complement strand
GAGAGGGAGGCCATCCGTAAATTCATCACGAGCCAGGCCGCGAACAAGAGGTACAGGCCATTTCGGTTGATCAGGGCTGTGACCAGGATGAAGCCCGCCAAAATTAAAATACCGCCATCCAAAAGACCCGACTTGCGGTGGAACTCGAGGGCAGACATTTCCAGATCGGCAGCCTGCCACTTCAGGACGGAAAGCCGGGCTGGGCCCGTGGCGCTGCTGCGACATAGCAGGGGTCGGTCGGTCTGCTCCGGGCTGAGTTCAAGGGCAAAACCCGCCTTCACCATAGAGATGCTGCCAGCCGTGCCATGGCGGCTGCCGCTGCCCAGCGGACTCAGCGTCCTGGCGTCCCAGCACGTCACGTCCATGGCATGCCGGGACGGAAATTCGACCATCAGCGGGGTATTCCCGACATTTTTGGGAACCACGAAAGAAAGCCAGACGGGCGACTCTGAAAGCCGGGTGTCGTGGAACGAGCTGAAGGGGCGGTTCTGCAACTGTGCCAGCGCTTGTGCGGGCTCGATCATGTTGGCAGACTCTTGAACAACCTGGATTCGCAACTCTTGTGGGGCGGTGACGGCATATTGCGATTTCCAGGCAAAAAGAGCCAGCAAAGACAGCAGCCCGATCACAATGGGTAGCGCGTAAGTCGAAAAGGCATACAGCAGCAGATCCAGCCCCTGGCTGAGTTGACCTATCCGATTGCGGGGAAGTCTCGACTTGTCCGTCATTTCTTTCATTTTTTTGTTTTCCAATTTCGACCTTGACATGATAAGGCCGACCGTGCTGTTTGTGCTTGCCGACAGGAAGAAGGGGGCCGGGTGTCGCTGTGATGAGCGAACTCCCGACCCGGACAGCTTACATGGCAAGCTTGGTGCCATGGGCAGAGAGTGTGGATAAACTCATCGACGGGGTCAAGTGTTGAGGCGGGCTATCGATTTGAATATCCGGATGATTTGTGCGGAAGATAAAGTTGAACAGGGGGTGTTTGGCTGCGGCCCAGCGCTCCTCGGCTGTATCAACATTGAATGACATCACCCGGTGCGGCAGATTGCCAACATGGTGAATGGGAATGTAGCCGGCACCCGGGAAGACATCATTGAACAGCAGACGGTCATACGTCCGGTCAACGGGCGCGCGTGCGGTGATCACCATCCATTCGACGCCGGTTTGCTGGCAGTACTGGAAATAGGCTTTAAACAGCACCGTGGTCACAAGGCGACCCCCCTTTTCATTGGTGACGCCCAGGCGGGTCGCTTCTGCCAGCGAACGTGACCTGAGCCATTCAGGCAACTCGATCGATTGTTCCAGGCTCAGCGGTTTGTACTGGTTGGTCTGAATGCGCATGGTGCCCAGCGGTGAGCCGTCAAGTTTTGATTCCGCCAGCAACACCACCACGCCTTTTTCGGCATCATCGGTTTCGGCTTTTCTGAGTGTTTCGGCGAAGGTGGGTAGATGGCGGGCATAGGCCGCGTGGCGAATCTCGACGGCTTTATTCAAGTCCTCTTCGTTGCGGACCAGTCGGACAGTGAACGGTAGCCGTTCTTCTGGCCAGTTGGCTGCCGTGGGTGCAGCGTAAGGTGATGGTCGTGTGTTGAAGTTGTAAGCCGTGGAGACTTCGGATGTAGCATGGTGAATCATGGTAATTTTCCTCGCAAAAGTTGAGTTGAACAAGCCGCGTGGGCCGAACTGACCCATTCGACGCATTCGAGTTTACTTTTGCGACAGGCGATGTCCAGCAACTGTTAAATGCTATTTAATAAATAGCAGCTCGTGCTTTGACAGAATAAGCCGATAGCCTTTTGTGCATGCACAGCACCGCCTG
>NZ_JBAQRT010000158.1:0-1579 GCF_049306435.1 Zavarzinia sp. | reverse complement strand
CCGCCGCCGTTGGCCCCGCCGTGCCGATGGAGCGCCCCGCCGCCCTCGCCCTCAGCCCGCGCCTCGACATCGAGACCGCCCGTCTGCATGGCTCGGTGGCGCTGAAAGGCGGCCGGATCGACGACGTGACCCTGCGCGACTATCGCGAAACCACCGATCCGGACAGCCCGGAGATCAAGCTGCTGTCCCCGATCGGCTCCATGACCCCCTATTTCGCCGAATTCGGCTGGGTCGCGCCGGCCGGTGGCACGGTGAAACTGCCGGACGCGGACACCGTCTGGTCGGGCTCGGGCAAGCTGACGGAAAAGACCCCGGTCACCCTGACCTGGGACAATGGCCAGGGCGTCGTCTTCACCCGCGTCATCGGTCTCGACGAGAACTACATGTTCACGATCGAGGACAAATTCGCCAACAACACCGGCGCCCCCCTCGCCCTCTTCCCGCGCGCCCTCGTCGCCCGCGTCGAGATGCCGGCGACCGAAGGCCTGTTCATCCTGCACGAGGGGCCGGTCGGCATCCTGAACGGCAAGCTGGAAGAACACGACTACAAGAACATGACGGAAGAGGCCGTTCCGCCCGTGACCACCAAGGGCGGCTGGATCGGTATCACCGACAAATACTGGCTCTCGGCCATCGTGCCCGACCAGGCGGCAGAAGTGACGGCGAAATTCGCCCACACCCGCTTCGGCGACCGCGACCGGTTCGAGGTGAATTACACCGGCGGCGCGCTCGATGTCGCGGCCGGCGCCAGCGGCGCGGTCACCCACCGCCTGTTCGCGGGCGCCAAGATCGTCGACCTGCTGCAGGCCTACCGCGACAAGCTGGCCATCGAGCGTTTCGAATATGCCGTGGACTTCGGCTGGTTCTTCTTCCTGACCAAGCCGATCTTCCTGATCCTCGATTTCCTCTATCGCCTCGTCGGCAACTTCGGCGTCGCCATCCTGATCCTCACCCTGGCGTTCAAGGGCGTGTTCTACCCGCTGGCGAACAAGTCCTACCGGGCGATGAACAAGATGAAGGACGCCCAGCCCGAGATGCAGCGCATCCGCGAGCAGTTCGCCGACGACAAGGCGCGCCAGCAGCAGGAACTGATGGCGCTCTACAAGCGCGAGAAGATCAATCCATTGGCCGGCTGCCTGCCGATCCTGATCCAGATCCCGGTGTTCTTCTCGCTCTACAAGGTGCTCTACGTCACCATCGAGATGCGGCACGCGCCCTTCTTCGGCTGGATCCAGGATCTGTCGGCGCCCGATCCGACCCATATCCTGAATCTGTTCGGCCTTATTCCGTGGGACCCGCCGGGCTTCCTCGCCCTTGGCGTCTGGCCGATCCTGATGGGCATCTCGATGTTCCTGCAGCAGCGCATGAACCCGGCGCCGCCCGATCCCATCCAGCAGCGCATCTTCATGCTGATGCCGATCATCTTCACCTTCTTCCTGGCGACCTTCCCGGCGGGCCTGGTCATCTACTGGACCTGGAACAACCTGCTCTCGATCGCCCAGCAGTGGATGATCCGGCGCCGGACCCCGGCCCCCGTCGCCGTCGCGGCCGGTGCCCCGACGGCCTCGAAGGCCCTGCC
>NZ_JBAQRT010000157.1:0-11819 GCF_049306435.1 Zavarzinia sp. | reverse complement strand
GGACAGCCCCGGCCAGCCGGCTGCCCAGCCGCTCCACCAGCCGGTTGTCGAGCTGGCCCTCCGCCACCGCCTCCTCCGCCAGCAGGGCTTCGAGGAAGGCGATATTGCTGGCCACCCCCTCGATCCTGGTCTGGCGCAGGGCGCGGCGAAGGGCGGCGACGGCGCGGGGGAATTCACCGCTGCCGTCGAGCACGATCAGCTTGGCGATCAGCGGATCGAAACCGGGATTGACCGGATAGCCGGCATAGCCCGCGCCATCGACGCGGATGCCGGGCCCGCCCGGCAGCTCGTAGGTCGCGATCACGCCCGCCGCCGGCCGCGCCGCGCCATCCGGTGCGATCACTTCGAGATTGATCCGCGCCTCGATCGCGAAGCCCTTCGGCGCGACGCCATCGAGGCCGAGGCTGGACAGGGCGGCCCCGGCGGCGAGTCGGATCTGCGCGGCGACGAGGTCGATACCGGTCACCGCCTCGGTCACCGTATGTTCGACCTGAAGCCTTGGATTGGCCTCCATGAACCAGAAGCCGCTTTCATCGGGCGCGACCAGGAATTCCACCGTGCCCACGGTCCGGTAATGTGCGGCCCGGGCAAGGTTCAGCGCCGCCTCGAACAGTTTCCCGCGCATCGCCTCGGACAGGCCCGGGGCCGGCGCGATTTCGACCAGTTTCTGGTGGCGGCGCTGCAGGCTGCAATCCCGCTCGAACAGATGGCCGACATGGCCGAGGGCATCGCCCAGCACCTGCACCTCGACATGGCGGGCTGCGGGAATGAAACGCTCGACGAAGATACGGTCGTCGCCGAAGGCGGCTTTGGCTTCCGAGCGGCAGCGCTCGAAGGCTTCGGCCATGTCGGCCACTGTCTCGACGACACGCATGCCCCGCCCGCCGCCACCGGCCGCCGCTTTGACCATGACCGGGACACCCTCGCCCAGTTTCCGCATGAAGGCTTCGGCGCAGCCGACATCGACCGGCCGGGCCGTGCCTTCCGCGACCGGCACACCCGCGCTTTCCGCCAGCTTCCGCGCTGCGAGTTTGTCGCCGAACAGGGCCAGGGTCTCGGGCGACGGGCCGATGAAGGTGAGGCCGGCGGCCTTGCAATGTTCGGCGAAGCCCGCGTTCTCGGCCAGGAAACCGTAACCGGGATGGAGGGCATCGCAGCCTTCGCTCTTCGCCACGGCGATGATCTGCGCCCCGTCGAGATAGGCGGCGACGCCCCTGCCCGTCAATGCCACCGCCCGATCCGCCGCCGCGACATGGAGCGAGCGGTCGTCGTCCTCGGCGAAGACGGCGATGCTGTCGATGCCGAGGCTGGCGGCGGCACGGGCGATGCGGATGGCGATCTCGCCCCGGTTGGCGATCAGGATGCGGCGGAACAAGGCAACTTCTCCTCGACTTGCCGCTTCTGTCGGCGGCCCGGGGAGACGCTGCTTCGTTCACAAAGCGGGTGCAAGCGCCGCGATCACCTCCGCCGCCTTGGCGACCACACCCCAGATGCCATCCTCCACCTGCGTGAGATGGATCGTCGCGTCATGGGCATATTGATCGCCCGAGGCGCAGGCATCCTCGATCAGCAGGCATTGGTAATTGCGGTCGCAAGCCTCGCGCTGGGTGGTGTGGACGCAGACATCGGTGGTGCAGCCGGTGAACATCAGGTGGGTGATGCCACGCGCCCGCAGGATGTGGTCGAGGTCGGTATGGGAAAAGGCGCCATTCGCCGTCTTGTCGACGATGATATCGCCCGGCGCGACATCGACCTCGGGCACGATCTCGAAACCGGGCTGGCCCCGCATCAGGGCGCGCGTGCCGGTCATGCCCGCCCGCTCGCGCCGCCACAGCTCGTAAGCCGTCAGGTCGGCGCCGTCGGCGCGATAGCCCTGGCGGGTATGAACGATGGTGCAGCCGGCCGCCCGCGCCGCCTTCAACAGGCGATTCACCGCCGGCAGGATCGCGCGAAGGCGCGACGGGTCATAGCCCTTCAACGCGAAATAGCCCTCCGGCGACAGGAAATCGACCTGCAGGTCTATGACCAGCAGCGCCGTCCGCGCCGGGTCAATGGGACCATCGTAGGGGAAACCATAGGGGCGCGCCGGGATCTGGCGGAAATCGGTCACTTTTGCTACTCCGCTACGTGTTGTGCATATGGCCCCCGCCCCCTCCGTCATTGACTGTCGCGGTTGCGGCGATAGGCTGGGCCTTTATCGGGGCAACCCAGAACAGAGTTCAGAGTGATGGCCAAGGACTTCATGAATTATAGCGGCATGGTACAGGACGCGCTGCGGGGCGTCGTGCGTCAGGCGCTGACCCGGATCGCGACCCAGGGGTTGCCCGGCAACCATCATCTTTACCTCTCGTTCAGGACCAATGCGCCGGGCGTCGATATCCCCGAGCATCTGCGCGAGCGTTATCCGGACGAGATGACCATCGTCCTTCAGCACCAGTATTGGGGCCTGAAGGCGTCCGAGTCGGAATTCGAGGTTCAACTGAACTTCAACAAGCTGCCCGAGCGCCTGGTGGTGCCCTATACCGCCATGAGCGGTTTCTTCGATCCCTCCGTGCAGTTCGGCCTGCAGTTCCAGCCGACGGGCGAGGAAGCCCCGGCCGTCCGCCCCGCTACCCCGGCGCCGACGGAGACCGCCAGTCTCTCCACCCTGCACCGCGACGAGAGCGTCGAGGACAGGCCCGAGCCCGAGACACCGCCCCCGGGCGAGAAGCGCGGCGAAGTCCTGACCCTGGACGCATTTCGCAAGAAATAAGGGCGCTTCCCGCCCCTCCCCATCGTTTTTTCCATTCCAGAAGGTTTCCGGCCATGACGGCGTTCGCCTATCAGGACATGTTCGAGCACGACCCCGCCAACAAGGTGGACACCCCCTGGCGCAAGATCACGTCGGACGGCGTGAAGGAAATCGTGGTCGGCGGCAAGCGCGTGCTCGAAGTGGCACCCGAGGCGATCGAGGCCCTGACCTTCGCTGCTTACCGCGATGTCTCGCATCTGCTGCGCCCCGGGCATCTCGCCCAGCTCGCCTCGATCCTGAAGGACCCGGAAGCCTCGCCCAACGACAAGTTCGTCGCGCTGGAGCTGCTGAAGAACGCCAATGTCGCCGCCGGCATGGTGCTGCCCTCGTGTCAGGACACGGGCACGGCCATCATCATGGGCAAGCGCGGCCAATATGTCTGGACCGATGGCAAGGACGAGGAAGCGATCTCGCGCGGCGTCGCCCGCACCTATACGGAGACCAACCTCCGCTATAGCCAGATGGCGCCCCTCGACATGTATAAGGAAAAGAACACCGGCAACAATCTGCCGGCGCAGATCGACCTCTATGCGACCCCGGGCGACGAATACAAGTTCCTCTTCGTCGCCAAGGGCGGCGGTTCGGCCAACAAGACCTATCTCTACCAGGAGACCAAGGCCCTGCTGAACCCGGCCTCGCTGCTCAAATTCGTCGAGGCGAAGATCAAGACCCTCGGCACCTCGGCCTGCCCGCCCTATCACCTCGCCATCGTCATCGGCGGCACCTCGGCCGAGCTGACCCTGAAGACGGTGAAGCTCGCCTCCTGCCGCTATCTCGACGACCTGCCGACCACAGGCAACGAGCTGGGCCGCGCCTTCCGCGACCGCGAGCTGGAAGCCGAGATCCACAAGCTGACCCAGATGACCGGGATCGGCGCCCAGTTCGGCGGCAAATATTTCTGCCACGACGTCCGCGTCATCCGCCTGCCGCGTCACGGCGCCTCCTGCCCGGTCGGTATCGGCGTCTCCTGCTCGGCCGACCGCCAGATCCTCGGCAAGATCACGAAGGACGGCGTCTTCCTCGAGGATCTGGAACACGATCCCGCCAAGTACCTGCCCGAGGTCACCCATGACGACCTCGAAGGCGAGGTGGTGCAGATCGACCTGAACCGCCCGATGGCCGAGATCCTGAAGACCCTCAGCCAATATCCGATCCGCACCCGCCTGTCGCTGACGGGCCCGATGATCGTCGCCCGCGACATCGCCCACGCCAAGCTGAAGGAGCGGCTGGACGCCGGCGAAGGCCTGCCGCAATACGCCAAGGACCACCCGGTCTATTACGCCGGCCCGGCCAAGACGCCGACCGGCTATGCCTCCGGCTCCTTCGGGCCGACCACGGCGGGCCGGATGGACAGCTATGTCGACCAGTTCCAGGCGGCGGGCGGCTCCATGGTCATGCTGGCCAAGGGCAACCGCTCGAAGCAGGTGACCGATGCCTGCAAGAAGCACGGCGGCTTCTATCTCGGCTCGATCGGCGGCCCGGCCGCGATCCTGGCCCAGAATTGCATCCGCAAGGTCGAGGTGCTGGAATATCCGGAACTCGGCATGGAAGCGGTCTGGAAGATCGAGGTGGAGAATTTCCCTGCCTTCATCGTCGTCGACGACAAGGGCAACGACTTCTTCGCCAACCTGATGTAAGCGGCTTCAGGACGGACGGGGGCGGGCGGCGCCATGCGTTATCTCGCCCTCGACGTCGAAACCGCAGCGGCCATGCCCTGGTCGGTGTGCCAGATCGGCGTCGTCGGCTTCGACGCCGTCGGCGAGACCGAGGCCTTCGGCACCCTCGTGCAGCCCGGCTGCATGTTCGCGCCGTTCAATATCCGCATCCACGGCATCGACGACGACATTGTGGCCGGCGCCCCCGATTTCGCCGCCGCCTTCTCGGCCCTCGCCCCCCGGCTCGACGGCGCCATCGTGGTCAGCCACACCTATTTCGACCGCGGCGCCCTGACCGCGGCCTGCGATCGCTTCGGCGCCGACATGCCCGACTGCCTCTGGCTCGACAGCGTCCGCATCGCCCGCCGCGCCTGGCCCGGCCTCGACGGCGGCTATCGCCTCGCCAACCTCGCCCGCCACCTCGGCATAAGCTTCCTCCACCACGACGCGACCGAAGACGCCAGAACCTGCGGCCTCATCGTCCACCACGCCCTGCGCGAGACGGGGCTGGATCTACAGGGGATGGTGCGGGCGCTCGGGCGGTGAATGGGAGAGTACTGTATGCGGACTTGAAGCTAAATTAGAGTCCCCGAGCGCCCAATATCGCAGCCCAAAAACTCGCAGCATCCCAATCAGCACAACCAGTAATTTTTTTCAAAAGCCGAACGCAACCATTTACTTTCTTTCAGAGAACGATAAAATCCATCAATAGAAAAAATGGGAATTGATCATGAGAAAATTTAACGAATGCACTCTCTGGGGCAACATGAACTCTGATCGTACATCGGAACAATATCCGGTCGAGAAGGTTTGCAAATCCTGCATAAGGAAATATACGAAGAGAGGTCAAGAAACTATCGTCTCGGTCGGCCGTGAATTGGGCTCCGGAAATGCTGATGAATGTTATTTCGCAGACCGGCATTGATATATTTTTTGCAGAATAGCGGAGCATATACTTTAGTTGAACAATTCCAATGCACCGAATTTTCAGTTCAGCATCCTCAAATTCGCGATTCCTGACTGCCTCTGGCCCACCCCCCATCTTCATCGCCCGCCCCGCTTGGCCCGGCCTCGACGGCGGCGACCGTCTCGCCAACCTCTTCCGCCAACTCTGAATGAGCTTCCGCCACCACGACGCCACCGAAGACGCCAGAACCTGCGGCCTCATCGTCCACCACGCCCTGCGCGAGACGGGGCTGGATCTACGGGGGATGGTGCGGGTGTTGGGGCGGTGAATGGGATTCCGGATATGGCTTCGGAGTTCGAGCTGTTTGAAAATTCGGATTTGGGGCTTCCGGTCGAGTGCGGTTTATTATTCAATCTCTGGATGTGGACGCCAAAGCAGCGAGGCCGGATGGCTAGCGTCACCTGCAAGACGAAGCGCTATCCGTCGGATCTGACCGAAGAGGAATGGGGGCGAATCGCGCCGCTGATGCCGGCACCCGGCCGGCTGGGCCGGCCTCGGGAGATCGAATTCGGGGAAGTGATCAAGGCGGTGCGTTATCTGGTGCGGTCAGGCTGTGGCTGGCGGATGTTGCCGGTGCATTTCGGTCATTGGCGGACGGTCTATGGCTGGGTCCGGGAACTGGGGCGGCGTTTCATGCTCCAGACGATCCACGATGTCGAAATGATGCTGAACCGCGTGCAGGCCGGGCGTGAAGCAAGCCTCGCGGCGGCGGTGATCGACAGCCAGTCGATCAGGGCTCCCCACGCCGAAACAAGGGGTTACAATGCCGGCAAGAAGATCGTCGGGCGGAAGCGCCATTTCGCCGTGGATACGGATGGCCGCCTGCTCATGGTCGATCTGACCGCGGCCGACATCTCCGACAGCGCGGGCGCGCAGATGGTCCTCAATCTGGCAAGTCCGCCTGGCCAGGTGAGATCGGATTGGCTGACTCGCTTCGGACTGCCGGGATAGGGCACGATGGCCTCGTTCTACTCGGATGCGCAGATAGCCGCACTCCATAAAGGCAGGGAGACAGCGAACCGCGCGTTCGTCAATCTACGTGAGCGTTATTTAGTGCGCGGTTATAGGGATGCCCGTGCAGAGGAATATGCCCAGCACGGTTTCGCGCGGAGGCTCGGAACCCTCATTCGTGCCGTCGATCTCGTGTTCGACCTTCTACCACCCGAATTGGACGCGATACCGGAGCGCGACACTGTCGTTGATGCGACCATCGCGATTCAGTCCTTCATGCTGAATACATTCGGTTGCCTGGACAACCTTGCTTGGATTTTTGTCTATGAGAAGGGGGTGACGAGGCGGGACGGAGCGGCTCTCGATCCGCAATCCGTGAGTCTGGGGAGCAAAGCCGTCCGCGATCGGTTCTCCAAGGAGTTCTCAGACTACATTGCCAGCCGGGACAATTGGTTCAAAAACATCAAGGATTTTCGCGATGCACTCGCCCACCGGATTCCGCTCTACATCCCGCCGTTCATAGTCACGCCAGATGTAGTGGACGAATACAAGCGACTTGAACGCGCATCGGGTGACGCAATGCGCGGGGGCAAGTTTGAGGAATATGGCCGGCTGCAAGCCGAGCAAAAGAAACTGGGTCGTTTCCGTCCCTGGATGACACATTCGCGCACCGAAAACGCGCATCAGATCGTATTACACCCCCAGTTACTCGCCGACTTCAACACGGTCGACGAATTTGGGCGCAAGATGCTGGAGGAACTGGGCCGTTAGATTCCTCCTGATCGACTGGCTTAAGATAAGGGGACGCTATAGCTAATTCTACAGGCGACTTATCCGCTCTGCGCCCCTTGAGGGGAAAGACTCGGCATTCGATACCCGGCATCCCACCTCACCCTACCCTCTCCCCCCTGAAGGGCGGAGAGGGTTTTTTGTTTCGGGACGGGCCACTCGCCCTCGCTCGCCAGTGACATCGCTGGACGACCGGCCCTCAATGAGCGATGGTTTCCCCAAATTGGGGGTATCGCGACAATGACGACAAAGATCATGCGGCGGCTGGGTCTGGGCCTTGCGCTCTCCTCCCTGCTGCTTCCCGCCGCGGCGGGGGCGGACGATGCCCACAAGGCGGTGACGGTGACGCCCGTGTTCACCGGCAGTGCCACGGTCACGGGTCAGCCGATCACCCTGCCGGACGGGCCGGCGACGGTGATCGTTTCGCGCTATGTCATTCAGCCGGGGGCGAAGCTGCCGGTGCATCGGCATCCGCATCATCGCTATGCCTATGTCGAGGCCGGCACCCTCGCGGTCTATGCCGCCGACAGCGGCAAGCGATTTGATTACAAGCCGGGGGATTTCATCGTCGAATTGCTGGCCGACTGGCACTATGGCGAGAACACGGGCACCGTGCCCGTCGAATTGCTGGTGATCGACCAGGTGCCCGAGGGCGTGACCCAGAATACCGAGGTCAAGCCCTGAGCACCGCCACCACCGCGTGACGAAGGAGAGACGGGATGGAGCGGTTCACCGGCGGCTGCCTGTGCGGCACGCTCCGCCTTGAGGCCCGGGGGCGGCCGTATCGCGTCGGGCTCTGCCACTGTCTCGATTGCCGCAAGCACCATGGCGCGCTGTTTCATGCCTCCGCGATCTTTCCGCAAGAGGCGGTCAGCATCGCGGGCGAGGCGCGGGAGTATGCCGGGCGCTTCTTCTGCCCCACTTGCGGCTCGCCGGTCTTCGCCCGCAGCGGGGATGAGGTCGAGGTGAACCTCGGCGCCCTCGATGCGCCGGATCAATTCCGGCCGACCTACGAACTCTGGACCATTCGCCGCGAATCCTGGCTGCCGCCCTTTCCGAAGGTGAAGGGTTACACGCGCGACCGCGAGAACGGCAGCCGCTTCGAGGATGAGGCCGGCCCCCCTTGAGGGTGCCGGCCCCTCGCCTCACTCCCCGGCGGCGCGGGTCGGCTGGGGCTCGGCCCGGCCGAGGACGTCGTCGAGGAAGGCACCGATCTCTACGGTGAAGTCCCGGGCGCGGGGGATCACCCCCGCCATGCTGAAGGCGGCATGGATCAGCCCGTCCAGCCGGATCGAGCGCACCTCGACCCCCGCCCCGGCGAGGCGGCGGGCGTAATCCTCGCCCTCGTCCCGCATGGGATCGCATTCCGCCGACAGGACGAGGCAGGGCGGCAGCCCGGCCAGGCTCGTCGCATGGACGGGCGAGGCGAGCGGCGACATCTCCGCCCCGGTGCCTGCCAGATAGGCGGCGAACATGCCTTCCGCCGCCTTTGTCGACAGGATCGGCCCCTCGGCATATTCGACCCTCGACGCCGTTTTCACCGCGCCGTCGATGGCCGGGGTGATCAGGATCTGCGCGGCAAGGCGCGGCCCGCCGGCATCCCTTGCACGCAGGGCGGCGACGGCGGCGAGCAACCCGCCGGCGCTTTCCCCCGCCACCACCAGCCGGTCCGCATCGCCGCCGAAGCGCGCGGCATTCCGCGCCGCCCAGTCGACGGCGGCGAATGTATCGTCGGTCGCCGCCGGGAAGGGATGCTCCGGCGCCAGCCGGTAACTCGGCGCGATGACGACAAGGCCGAGATCGTCGGCCAGCGCCCGGCACGGCTTGTCGACGGCGTCGATACTGCCCGCGATGAAACCGCCCCCGTGACAGAAGACGACGACCGGCAAAAGCCCGCCCCTGCCCTTCGGCCGATAGACCCGCAGCGGCCGCTCGCCCGCCGCCGTCGGATAGGTGGTCGCGGTCACCTCGACGTCCCTTGCGTCGCCCTGCAGCATCGAGAAACTGTCGACGAGGGCGCGCGTCTCCTCGACCGTGCAGTCGTGCAGCGCCTTGGTGCCCTGGCCCTGCAACACGCCCATGAGGCCGAGCACGGCGGGATCGAGCTTCATCATGGGCGGCAGCGCCGCCTTCCGCGTACCGACGACGAAGCCGCCATAGCCGACCTGCTGCATCTCCGCCGTCATCTGGCGATAGAGCTGGGCGCTGCCGGTGAAGATATAGGTGCCCGTGCGCTTGCCCTCGATATTGGCGCCCATGTACCAGGACTTCGCCTTGGGGAAGAGGGTCAGGCCGAGGAGACCGTTGACGATGCGCGACCAGTGGTCCTCGGCTTCCTCCGTCGCCTCGATCAGGTCGGCGCCGCGGTCGAGAGTGTAACGCACCGCATCCGTCGCCAGATCGACGTGATCCTCGATCGCCAGCGGGTTGTTGTAGAGCGCGACGGCGCTGGTCGGCCCGGTGATGGTGAAGAGATTGGGGAAATCATGCATGGCGATGCCGAGGTAATTGCGCGGCCCGTCCTTCCACCGCTCCGCCAGCGTGGCGCCATTCCGGCCGACGAGACCGAGATGCACGAGCGGCCCGGTGGCCGCGTCGAAACCGATGGCGAAGATCAGCACGTCGAGCGGATATTCGACCCCGCCGACGACGATGCCCCCTTCGGTCAGGCGCTCGACCGGCGTCGCCCGCACGTCGATCAGGTCGACATTGTCCCGATTGAACACGTCGAAATAGTCGGTCTCGAAGGCGAGGCGCTTGGTGGCGAAGGGATGGTCGGTCGGGCACAGAAGATCGGCGACCCCGGGCTTGGTCACCCGCGCCCTGATCTTGTCGCGGACGTAATCGGCGACATCGTCGTTGACCGCCTGGCTGGACAATACATCGGCATAGGACGAGACCAGCAGCGGCCAGCCGCCCTTGCTCCACAGCCGGTCGTATTTGGCCTTGCGGGCCTCGGCCGGCACGAGGGTGCCGGAGATTTCCGGCCGCTCGAAGGGAATGCCCATGAAGCTCTCGCGGGCGCCGGCGCGGATTTCCGCGTGATGATCGGCGACCCAGCGGCGCTTCTCCTCGGGCAGGCTTTCATTGCCGAGGGGCAGGGCGAAATTGGGCGTGCGCTGGAACACGGTGAGGTGCCCGGCCTGTTTCGCCACCTCCTGAATGACCTGAATCCCGGTCGAGCCGGTGCCGATGATGCCGACCCTTTTGCCGGTGAAGTCGACCGGGCGATGCGGCCACTGGCTGGTCGTATAGACCTCGCCCCTGAACTGCTCCAGCCCCGCGAAATCGGGCGGCTTGGGGATCGAGAGATTGCCGCTGGCCGCGATCAGGAAGCGCGTCGTGCAGACGTCGCCGTCGCTGGTCGAGACGGTCCAGACGTGATCCTCGTCGTCCCACACCGCGCTGGCGATACGGGTTCCGAAGGTGAAGGCGCGGCGCAGGTCGAGGGTGTCGGCGACGAATTCGAGATAGGCGAGGATTTCCGGCTGGGCGGCGAAACGCTCGCTCCAGGTCCAGCGCTTCTGGATCTCGTCCGAGAAGGAATAGGCGTAATGGACGGATTCGATATCGCAGCGCGCCCCGGGATAGCGGTTCCACCACCAGGTCCCGCCCACGCCGCCGGCGGCGTCGAAACCCTTGACCGACAGGCCCAGTTCGTCGCGGAATTTGTGCACTGCGTACAAACCGGCAAAACCGGCGCCGATGACGACGATGTCGTGATGCTGGGGCATTCTGCCCTCCTCCCGTGAATTATTGTTGTTAGTGGAAGAAATCTGGCAAAAATCACCCCCGGCGTCTTCGGGCGAATGGATAGAAACTCATGCCGATTTTGACCATTTGGCGCAATTCATGCGGTCTGGCGCCATGACCGCCCGCCCCCCTGCCCCCGATGCCGCCGCCTGGGTATGCCGCGTCGCCACCGTGCTGGTGCCGCGCGCCCCGGCCATCGGCGGCGAGATCGCCCGCCACATTGGCGCGCGCATGCCCGAGATCGCCGCCTTCGGCGCTGGCGATACCGTGCTCACCACCTGCCGGGCCAATACCTCCGGCATTCTCGATTACC
Organism: Zavarzinia sp.; assembly: GCF_049306435.1. NCBI lineage: Bacteria > Pseudomonadati > Pseudomonadota > Alphaproteobacteria > Rhodospirillales > Zavarziniaceae > Zavarzinia > Zavarzinia sp. The sequence continues at coordinate 600 of NZ_JBAQRT010000157.1, read as the reverse complement.
TGAGCCGGGGCGTGCCGCTCGAGACCTTCACCCCGACCGACGAGGTGATCGCCCTGACCCGGGATCTGGTGAAACAGGGCCTGACGGGCAATTTCGTCTTCCGCGCCTATCCGATCGGCATCCAGTATCTGAACGAGGTCTGGGCCGACGCGGTGCGCGACCACGGCCCGGAGGGGCCGGTCGCCGTCGATGTGGTCAAGATCGGCACGTCCTACATGATGGCCTGGCTCGACCTCATCACCGCCCGCCTGTCGGAGGAGCATCGCCGCGAGCTGGAGCGCCTCGCGCGGGAGCGGTCGCTGAGCCTGGTCGAGGCCGTCCGCCGTGTCATCGAGGACCCGGCGGTGGATGTCGAGGCGGCGTCACACCGCCTCGGCTATCCGCTGAAAGGGCGGCATCTGGCCATCACCCTGCGCGAGATGCCCCAGCGCGCCGGCCCGCTGCCCTCGATCGAGGCGATCGTTCAGGACTGGTGCGAGACCCTGCGGGCGGAACACAGCCTCATCGTCCGCGTCGATGCGCGGACCAGCTGGTGTTGGCTGTCGCTGCGCCCCGGCCCCCTGCGCAACGGGCGGCCGCGGCAGAGCGGCATCCTCGCCG